>NZ_JAFEVQ010000003.1:0-167232 GCF_020882855.1 Curtobacterium sp. GD1
CCGAGCAGTTCCTCGACGCCGGCGAGCCCGGAACCCGAGACCGCCTGGTAGGTGGTGGCGACGAGACGACGGAGGCCGGCCTCGGTGTCGAGCACCTTGAGGACCGGCATGATCGCCATCGTCGTGCGGGTGGCGGCGGATTCGGTGGTGCCGGGAGCCTGCTCGGCGGGTCCACCGACGTCTCCTCGACGCTGCGGAAGGCGCTCCTGGAGGACGCCGACGACTACACCTGGGTCGCCGCCACCATCGGTTCGAACAGTGCCGCGACCTACCAGCTCGCGACCGGCGCCTCGGTGATGCCCATCGGCGGCTTCAACGGCTCGGACCCGTCACCCACCCTCGCGGAGTTCCAGGCAGACGTCGCTGCCGGGAAGATCCACTACTTCATCGCCGGTAGCGTCGGGCAGTCGAACGGCGGCAGCGACGCGGCGTCGGAGATCTCCGAGTGGGTCGAGTCGACCTTCACCTCGTCGACGATCGGAGGCGTCACGGTCTACGACCTCACGGCGGGCTAGGGTCGACGAGTGCTCGGAGCCGACGACCCCCTGGACCCGCTGCCCCGTCGCGTCCTCGTCGCCGGCACCACGGGCGTCGGGAAGACCACCACCGCAGGGCGGATCGGCCAGGTCCTCGGGATCCCGCACACCGAGATCGACTCGCTCTACCACGGGCCCGGCTGGGTCCCGCGGGACACCTTCGTCGCCGACGTCGAGCGGTACACGAGCGAACCCGCGTGGGTGACGGAATGGCAGTACACCTCCGTCCGGGCGATGCTCGCGGAGCGGGCGGACACCCTCGTGTGGATCGACCTGCCGACTGCCCAGGCGCTCTGGCGGCTGCTGCGTCGGACGCTCCACCGTCGGTTCGGGCGCATCGAGATGTGGAACGGCAACGTCGAACCGTCGTTGTGGACGTTCTTCACCGATCGCGGCCACATCCTCCGCTGGGGCATCAGCACCCGGAACGTGACGCGTCGTCGGGTGCCCGAGCTCGTCGAGACCGCGCCGCACCTGCGCATCGTCCACCTCCGGTCGCAGCGGGAGGTCGACCGGTTCGTGCAGCACCTCGGCGAGGGTCGCGGATAGAATCGGGGCCGTCCGCCTCCGTAGCTCAGTGGATAGAGCAGGTGGTTTCTACCCACCGTGCCGCGGGTTCGATTCCTGCCGGGGGCACACACGACGAAGGCCGCCGTCCATCGGGACGGCGGCCTTCGTGTCGTTCGGCGACTGCCTACTCGTCGTCGTCGGCAGCGCGTCGACGGAGTTCGCTCGCGCTGATCGGCTGCGTGTAGGGCGCTTCCGAGGTCTCGTTCGCGTCGGCCGGTTCGGCGGGACCGTCCGCGATGCGGGTCGGGATCGACCGGGTGTGTGCGGTGGTCGAGGTGTCGACACCGCGGGCGTCGGACTCCGTGGTGCGGTTGACGTGCGCGTCCGCCGACGTCGGCTTGGCGACCGGCGGTGCTGCGCTCGCGTCGGGACCGGTCGTGTCCGTCCCGCGGGGCCCGCTGCTCCGGGGGTCCGTGGTCGGACGGTCGGTGCCGCGAGGGCTGCTCGGCCGGACGTCGTCGACGGCGTCGGCGTTGTCGGTGTCCGTGCCGGACGCGGCCGACTCGGTCGCCGAGCCGCGGCGGCCGGCGGGCGATGCCGGCGAACCCAGGGGCGCCCGGGTCGGGGCGGCGGCGGCGTCGCCGTACGCGCGGGTCGCGCCCTCGCCGTACGCGCGCGTGGCGTTCGTGTCGGAGATCGGGGTCGTCCGGTTCGTGCTGGAGGTGTCCGAGATCGGCGTCGTCGCGTTCGGGTCGACCGGTGCGGAGCCGCCGCGGGTGACCGAGAAGCCTGCGCCCGCGGACGGGGCAGCAGTGGTGCCTGCCGCGGCGGCGCCGGTGCCGGGGGCTGCGGCGGCCGTGCTCGACGGGGCGGGCGTGCTCGCCGGAGCGGGCCGGAGGGAGGTCGTCGTCGGCGTCGGGCGCTCGGCGGGGACGGCGGTGGTCGTACCAGCGTCCGTCGGTCGCGCGGGGGCGGCCTGGTCGGCGTTCCAGTCCTGCTGTCGCGTGATCAGCTCGGCGTCGGGGTCGGGCGAATCGAACTTCCAGCGCTCGAGGTCGCTCTTGAAGAGCTTGCGCGCCCGGTTCGGTCGTGCCTGCCACTCGAGGATGCGGTCACGGAACTCGGCGAGCGACTGCTCCGCCTGGAAGCTGAAGGTCGAGGAGTTCTTCTTGATGTCCGCGATCTCGTGCTGCGTCCAGTTCGCCGCGAGGGGCGCACCGGCAACGGGGAGCAGACGGAGTCGGATGTCGGCGTCCTCGGCGAGGTGGTCGGCGTACGCGCGCTCGTCGTGCCCGAGGGAACCCCAGGTCGCGGCCTTGCGTGCAGCCGAGACGATGCCCGCGACGGCGGCGTTCCGCGCTTCGCGTTCCTGCATCGCCACGACCCGCTTCGTCGCCCCGCGGCCGATGAGCGCCGCGATGACGCCCGCCACGACGATCGCGACGAACGGGATGAGCGCGCCGGAGATCACGCGCCAGCCGTTGTCGGACGAGATCCAGTCGGTCAGGTCGTTCCACCAGTCCATGCGCGCACCCTACTCACGAAACGGTCAGGCATCGGGGAGGTCGGGCGGTGTTCCGCGCATCCGACCGGACATGATTCCAATGTGGAACATCATGTCGTCCGGTGAGGCCGGATCAGCCCCAGCGCAGGCAGTCCACGGCGTCGTCGGCCGACCAGACGTTCGGGAGCTCGACGAAGCGTCGCTCGGTCGACACGTACCGACGGGCGCGGTAGGCGGTGCCCCCGGCGACGTCGACGCGGTCCACGTACCCGACGATCTCGCCGTTCGCCCGGGTCACGCGGCTGAGGTCGTCGCGGACGTCGAGGATCCGGAGGTCGCCGCGGGAGCGGGCCACGGGCGCGGTACGGATCCGGAAGACCGGTTCGTTCGTCGTCTGCATCGTGGTGCCTCCTGCTCGTCGGTGTGTCTTCGACGGTACGGCCCACCACCGACACGCCGAGTGCGCTCGGACGATCCGGGGAGCGTTGCCGGGGACGTGCGCGTTGTGGAGGAGGCGTGCCCCGGTCGCGGCTCGCTCCGAGCGGGGAGCGGTAGGTTGCGGCCATGACGACCTTCGTGCTCGCAGGTGGATGTTTCTGGTGTCTCGACGCCGTGTACCGCACGCTCCAGGGCGTGCAGGACGTGGTGTCCGGCTACGTCGGCGGCGAGGTCGAGAACCCCTCGTACGAGTCGGTGTGCACGGGGACGACCGGTCACGCCGAGGCGGTGGCGGTCACCTTCGACGAGACGGTCATCCCGGCCGACGTCATCCTCGACGTGTTCTTCACGCTGCACGACCCGCGGCAGCTGAACCGCCAGGGAGCCGACGTCGGCACGCAGTACCGCTCGGCGATGTTCCCGGCCGACGACGACCAGAAGGCCCTGTTCGAGCGGGCGATCGCGCGCGCCTCGGACATCTGGGACGGCGGCATCGTGACGACGATCGAACCGCTCGGTACCTTCTACCGTGCGGAGGAGTACCACCAGGACTTCTTCGCGAAGAACCCCGGTCAGGGCTACTGCCTCGCGGTGGCACTGCCCAAGGTGAACAAGGTCCGCAAGGCCTACAGTCAGTACATCCTGGCGTCCTGAGACTCCGGACGTCGGGGCCACGAGGAGGTGGTCGAACGATGACGAACAACACCGGGACCTGGGTCGCGGTCGGACCAGCGGGAGCGGTCGGCAGCATCCACCGAGCAGACGGCGGGTTCCGCGTCGAGCTCTACGGTCGGAGCGCGGGCGGTGGGACGTACCCGTCGCTCGAGTCGGCGAAGGGTGCTGTGCACGCAGCGCTCGGCCCGTTGGCGGACCGACCCGAGTTCCGCGCGCACTGAACGCGCGGTGCCCACGTCTCGACCAGGAGGCGCGGGGGACTCGTCCTCCACAACGCACCTGATCGAGTCATCCAGTCACAGATCGAGCCCCGGGTCGCTTCCGCGACCCGGGGCTCGATGACGATCGACGCATGAACGACACCATCACCGTCTGCGGGATCATCGCCACCGAGCCACGTCACCTCGTGACCGACACCGGCATCGCCATCACGAGCATGCGCCTCGCCTCACCGTCCCGACGCTGGGACCGAGCGACCTCGACCTGGACCAACGGCGCCACGAACTGGTACACCGTCACGGCCTTCCGATCGCTCGCGGCCAACGTGCACCGTTCCCTGAAGAAGGGCGACCGCATCGTCGTCACCGGGCGCATCCGCATCCGGACGTGGGAGCGGGACGGTCGCGGCGGCACCTCCGTGGAGATCGACGCAGAGGCACTCGGGCACGACCTCGCCTGGGGCATCAGCAACTGGGTGCGCGTCCCGCGGCACACGGGTGAGGCGACCGCGCCTCCGGGGAGCACCTCGGGCGTCCTGCCGAACGTCGACCCGGTCACCGGCGAGGTCGGCGCGGTGGGCACGGACCGCACCCCCGTGCCGGGTGTCGACCCCGACCCGACGGAGCCGGACGTCCGCGAGGAACTGCCCGACGGCGCCGAGGCCGCTCGCCACGCCGCGGCGGCGATCGGTCACGAGTTCGACGTCGTCGTGGGCGTCGACCCGGTGGTGGACGGGGACGAGCGTGCCGCGGCCTGAGCCGGTCCCCGTCCCCGCTCCCGGGCGCCTACCGCCAGTTCTGGGCGATCATCGCGATGCCCGCGACCTCGGTGGTGTCCCAGTTGCCGCCGCGGGGGAGCCCCGAGACCCGTCCGTCGATCGAGAAGCTCGCACCCTGGACCTTCGGGCTGTTCGTCTGCTTCGCCTTGAGCCCGTGGAACGAGAAGCTCGTGTTCCACGTGCCGGCGAGCCCCGTCCGACCGGACGAGTCGCCGACCTTGATCGAGATGTCGTTCACCTGCGAGTGCACGACGTCACCGTTGAGCCGGGCGTTCGCCTCGGCGTTGAAGAAGAGCCGCCCGTCGAGGTTCAGGGCGATCGTGCCGACCGTGCGGTTGTTGAGGATGACCGACGCGACGTCGTTCTTGTACCAGCGCAGCCCCACCGACGTCTTGCTGTGCGAGGCGCCGCCCATGTAGCCGTACGTGAACTTGCCGTTCTGCACCCGCTCCCAGATGAACCGGGGCTGCCCCTTGCTCACGGACGAGGCGGTGTCGGACTGGATCCCCACGGCGAACGCGTTGTTGTGGGCGTCGTGGACGTTGATGTACGACGAGTACCCGGTGCCCGAGCCGCTCTCGATGAGGTGCGCGGTGTACTGGACGTAGGGGTTGCCGCGCGGGACGGGCGACGCTGCCGAGGCAGCCGTCGCGGGGGCGAGCAGCGCGACGGTGAGCGCGGTGGCTCCCGCGAGGGGGAGCGCGAGACGGCGCAGACGCTTGGTGAACATGTCCTGATCCTCTCCGGTGGTCGATCGACCGTGCTCCCGGTGCGGAGCGGGGAAACGGTACGTCGAAGTCGGCGAGCGCAACAGCCCCCGTGCGTGATCCGGCGAACCGGCGACCGGGCAGACGGACGCCCCGCACTGTCAGTACACTTGGCGCGATATGGCTGAGTACATCTACCAGATGGTCCGCGCCCGCAAGGCGGTCGGCGACAAGCTGATCCTCGACGACGTCACGATGTCGTTCCTCCCCGGCGCCAAGATCGGCGTCGTCGGGCCGAACGGCGCGGGCAAGTCGACGATCCTGAAGATCATGGCGGGTCTCGACCAGCCGTCCAACGGCGAGGCGAAGCTCACCCCGGGCTTCACCGTCGGCATCCTCATGCAGGAGCCCGAGCTCGACGAGTCGAAGACGGTGCTCGAGAACGTGCAGGAAGGCGTCGGCGAGATCCACGCGAAGATCACGCGCTTCAACGAGATCTCCGCGCAGATGGCCGAGCCGGACGCCGACTTCGACGCGCTCCTCGCCGAGATGGGCACCCTGCAGGAGGACATCGACGCGGCGGACGCGTGGGATCTCGACTCGCAGCTCGAGCAGGCCATGGCCGCGCTCCAGTGCCCCCCGGGGGACGAGCTCGTCACGCACCTGTCCGGTGGTGAGAAGCGTCGCGTGGCGCTCTGCAAGCTGTTGCTCCAGAAGCCGGACCTGCTCCTCCTCGACGAGCCCACCAACCACCTCGACGCCGAGTCCGTCCTCTGGCTCGAGCAGCACCTGCAGCAGTACCACGGTGCCGTCCTGGCCGTGACCCACGACCGGTACTTCCTCGACCACGTCGCGCAGTGGATCGCCGAGGTCGACCGCGGTCGTCTCTACCCGTACGAGGGCAACTACTCGACCTACCTCGAGAAGAAGCGTGCCCGGCTCGAGGTCCAGGGCAAGAAGGACGCCAAGCTCGCGAAGCGCCTCTCCTCGGAGCTCGACTGGGTCCGCAGCAACACGAAGGGCCGCCAGGCGAAGTCCAAGGCCCGTCTCGCCCGCTACGAGGAGATGGTCACCGAGGCCGAGCGCACGCGCAAGCTCGACTTCGAGGAGATCGTGATCCCCGTCGGCCCGCGCCTGGGCTCGCAGGTCATCGACGCCGAGAAGCTGCACAAGCAGTTCGGCGAGCGCATCATCATCGACGACCTGTCCTTCACGCTGCCCCGCAACGGCATCGTCGGCGTGATCGGCCCGAACGGCGTCGGCAAGACCACGCTGTTCAAGACGATCGTCGGCCTCGAGCCGCTCGACGGCGGCACGCTGAAGATCGGCGACACGGTCGACATCTCGTACGTCGACCAGAGCCGTGGTGGCATCGACCCGAACAAGAACCTGTGGGAGGTCGTGTCCGACGGACTCGACTACATCCAGGTCGGCAAGACCGAGATCCCGTCGCGTGCGTACGTGTCGCAGTTCGGGTTCAAGGGTCCGGACCAGCAGAAGAAGGCCGGGGTGCTCTCCGGTGGTGAGCGCAACCGTCTGAACCTGGCGCTGACGCTCAAGCAGGGCGGCAACCTGCTGCTCCTCGACGAGCCGACGAACGACCTCGACGTCGAGACCCTCGGCAGCCTCGAGAACGCGCTGCTCGAGTACCCGGGTTGTGCCGTGGTCATCACGCACGACCGGTGGTTCCTCGACCGCATCGCGACGCACATCCTCGCGTGGGAAGGCCTGAACGAGGACGGCACGCCGAACTGGTACTGGTTCGAGGGCAACTTCGAGGCGTACGAGGAGAACAAGATCGAGCGGCTCGGCGCCGACGCGGCGAAGCCGGGTCGGGCGACCTACCGCAAGCTCACCCGCGACTGACCGTGGCGCGGTTGCACGCTCCGGTCCGCATGCGGTGGAGCGACATCGACGCCTACGGTCACGTCAACAACTCCGCGATGCTGCGCCTCCTGGAAGAGGCGCGCATCGTGGGGTTCTGGGGACCCGACCCGGAAGAGCGCGCTCCGGACGGGTCGGTCCCGGAGCCGATCATCGACGGGCGGCCGGGTTCCGGTACCATGACCGTGATCGCGGCGCAGCGCCTCGAGTACCTCGCGTCGATCCCGTACCTGCGGCAGCCGCTCGACATCCAGATGTGGATCGGGCGGCTCGGCGGCGCGAGCATCGACGTCTCGTACGAGGTCTGGTCGCCGGTCGGGCACGAGCCCGCGGTGCTGTACACCCGGGCGACGACCGCGCTCGTGATGGTCGACGCCGTCAGCAACCGTCCGCGTCGGCTGACCGAGGCCGAGCGGGACGCGTGCGCCGCCTACGTCGAAGCCCCGGTGGAGTTCTCCCGCCCGTAGAGCGGACCGCAGCACCGTCGGCCGGGTCAGCGCGGGACGCGCATCATCCCCTCCTGCGCGACCGATGCCAGCAGCCGTCCGTCCGGCGAGAACATCCGCCCGAACGCGAGTCCCCGACCGCCCTGCGCGCTCGGGGACTCCTGCGTGTAGAGCACCCACTCGTCGGCCCGGCCGTCACGGTGCCACCACATCGCGTGGTCGAGGCTCGCGCTCTTCACACCGGGGGTGCCCCAGGCCACCCCGTGACGCCGCATGATCGGCTCGAGGATGGACAGGTCGCTCGCGTACGCGAGGACGGCACGGTGCAGCGCCGGGTCGGCGGGGAGGTCGCCGTCGACCCGGAACCACACCGCCTGGTGGGCGATGTGCTCGCCCTGGACGTCGACGAAGACCGGGCCCTCGACGTGCCGCAGGTCGATGGAGCGTTCGGCCCACGCCCGAGCGACCGGGTGGTCGATGGCCGACAGGATCGACGCGGCCGAGGGCAGGGACTCCGGTTCGGGCACGTCGACGGGGAACGGGTCCTGGTGCTCGACGCCGACGTCCGGGCGCTGGAACGAGGCGATCATCGAGAAGATCGGCACACCGCGCTGGTAGGCCTGCACCCGCCGCGCGGCGAACGATCGCCCGTCGTGGATGCGTTCGACACCGAAGGTGATCGGGACGTCGATGTCGCCGGGGCGGAGGAAGTAGCCGTGCATCGAGTGGATGTCGCGGTCCTCGATGGTGGCCTGCGCGGCGACGATGCACTGCGCGAGCACCTGCCCGCCGAACACCCGGCCGCCGGGGGACCAGTGGCTCGCGCCGGTGAGGATGGTCTCGCCGGTGCTCGCGCCGGTGTCCTCGAGTCTGAGGGTCCGCAGGAAGTCCGGTTCGCCGTTCACACCGAGCAGTCTACGAACGCCCCGGCGCCGAGCCGTGCCCGGTAGGCTGCTGGGTGACATGGGCACCTCGTTCACGCTTCCCGACGCAGCCTCCCTCGGGGACCTGCGCACCTACCTCGGACGGGCCGCCCGCATCGAGGACGGCTCCGTCCGACTCATCGCGGACTCCGGCGTCCTCGCGGTCTACACCGCGATCCTCTACCCGCTCGGGCTGCTCGACGAACTGCCGACGGTCCTCGGGCTGCGGACGTTCTCGCTCGCGCAGCCGGCGACCGTCGACGCGGTCGTCCCGCTGGCCTCGCTGCAGGAACGCCTGCGGCTGCTCGCCGACGCGCACGACGCCGAGCACGCCGACGGCGCCGACCCCACCCGGGCGACCCCGATCGAGGTGGAACTCCCGCTCGAGGTCCACACCGTCACCTGGGCAGCGATCTCCCCGCCCCGCGGTGGCTGGGTCCCGCTGCCCGACGTCTCGCCGGAGCTCCTCCGCCGTGCCGCGCGCGACGGCATCGCCGAGGTCGCCGACGCCGTCCCGACGAACGCCGGCGAGGCCATCGTCCGCAAGGTCCGATCAGAGGTCTGGGGCCGTCCGGTCGCGGGCATCGAGCACGTCCCCGCCGGCGCCGGCTTCGCGGGGGAGAGCCTCGGCTTCCTCGGCCACGACCCGGTGCGGCTCTTCGAGACCGGCCCGTGGAGCCGCCTGACCACCTCGCGCGGGCACGTGCTCGTCAAGCGCCGCGCCTGGACCCTCAACTCGTAGGCAGCCGGTTCCCGGACCGGTCGTGGTTGGCTGGCTCCATGCACGTCTTCCTCACCGGCGCGTCCGGGTACATCGGTTCCTCGGTCCTCCGCGCACTCGTCGCCCACGAGCACGAGGTCACCGCCCTCGTCCGCACGGACGAGAAGGCACAGGCGGTCCGCGACGCGGGCGGCCGCGCCCTCGTCGGTGACGTCACCGACACCGACGTCGTCCGCCGGCTCGCACACGAGGCGGACGCCGTCGTGCACACGGCCTCGGCCCAGGGCATCGACGCGGACTTCATCGCGACCGTGCTCACGGCGCTCGAGGGCACCCCGAAGCCGTTCGTGCACACCGGCGGGATCTTCACCTTCGGCGACTCGACCGACATCTCCGAGCAGTCGCCGCTGTCGCCGCCGGCACTGACCGCCTGGCGCGTGCCGAACGAGGCGACGGTGCGGGCGAGCAGCGTCCGGACGACGATCATCGCCCCCGGCATCGTGTACGGCCGCGGCGCCGGCATCCCCGCGATGTTCGTCGGGGACGGCGAGCACGAGGTCCGACTCGTCGGTGACGGTTCGCAGCGCTGGACGACGGTGCACACCGACGACCTCGGCGAGCTCTACGTCCTCGCCCTGCACCGCGGTGAGCAGGACGGTTACGTCGTCGCGGCCACCGGGGACAACCCGACGGTCCGCGAGATCGCGGAGGCGGGAGCGCACGGTTCGCCGCTCGTGGCGGAGAGCGTCGACGCCAGCCGCGAGCGTCTGGGCACCGAGTACGCCGACGCGCTGCTGCTCCACCAGGAGGCCTCTGGTGCCCACGCGCGCAGCGCGTTCGGGTGGAACCCGACCCGGCCCCCGCTCGTCGAGGACCTCGCCGACGGCTCCTACGTCCGCTGACGCGACCGGTGACGGACTGGAGGCGCGGCGCCAGCTGGCACCGCGCCTCCAGTCCGTCAGCCGCGCCCGTCCGTCAGCCGCGCACGTCCGTCAGTCGAACGTGTTCGTCATGGCGTGTGCCGCCCGGTCGAGGTAGGCCCAGAGCTCTGCCTCGTCGAGGGGCGCGAGCTGGAGGGACTCGACCGCCTCGCGCATGTGGTGGAGCCAACGCTCACGGGCCTCGGACGTGATCCGGAACGGCATGTGCCGCATCCGCAGACGGGGGTGCCCGCGTTCTTCGCTGTAGGTCCCCGGGCCGCCCCAGTACTGCTGCAGGAAGGCCGAGAGACGCCAGATCGCCCCCTCGAGGTCGTCCGCCGGGTACATCGGCCAGATGACGTCGTCCTGCTGCACGCCCTCGTAGAAGCGCCGGACGAGCCGGTCGAAGGTGGGTGCGCCGCCGATGCGCTCGTAGAGGGAGCCGGTGGCCGAGGCGCCGTGCTCGCCGACCCGCAGCGTGATCGGCTGTGCGGGCGGGGTGGGGTCGGTCATCGCGGGTCCTTCCCGGCGTCGGGGTCGTCGGTCCGGATCGGCGGACCGAGGACGTTCTTGCGGCCGCGTCGGGGCTTGGTCGGCGCCGGCGTGGGCTGGGTCCGCACGGTGCGCAGACCGTTGATCGAGGTCGCGTTCTCCCACCCGGCGGGCATGATCATCGCCATCGCGGGCAGGGTCACGCCGAGTTCGTCGACGGCGTGCTTCAGTCGGACGCGGAGCTCGCGGCCGACGACGTCGAGCTCGGACGCCCGCGTCTTCACGACGAGCCGGAACACCATGCCGGCGTCCGTGATCGACTGCAGGCCCCAGATCTCCGGCTTCTCGACGATGCGTTGGCGCCACCGGGGCTCTTGCGACATCGTGACCGCGGCCTTGAGGAGGGCGTCCTGCACGGCGTCGATGTCGGTGTCGTACGGGACCGTGATGTCGACGAGGACGCGCGACCAGCCCTGTGAGAGGTTGCCGACGCGCAGGATCTGCCCGTTCGGCACGAACCAGAGGATGCCGTTCACGTCGCGGATCTGCATGACCCGCAGCCCGACGTTCTCGACGACGCCGGTGGCCTGGCCGGTGTCGACGACGTCGCCGACGCCGGCCTGGTCCTCGAGGATCATGAACACGCCGGAGAGCAGGTCGCGCACGATGCTCTGTGCGCCGACCGCGAGCCCGGCGGCGACGAGCGAGGCGCCACCGACGATCCCGACGGCCGCGTTCGGGATGACGAGCGGGATGATGACGACGAGTGCGAGCACGACGACGATCACCGTCGCGAGGTTCTCGAGCACGCTGCCGAGCGTGCGGGTGCGCTGGACGACGCGGGCGGTCTGGATCGGCGACGCGATGAGTGCCTGCGTGTCGGTCGCGCCCTGGCGCTTCTTCACGCCGTTCACGACGCGGTCGACGACGCCCTTGATCGAGTGCCGCAGGATGATCCGCAGGACCAGCGCGGCGAGGATCGTGATGACGATCGTGATCGGGACGTGCCAGGTGTCGACGAACTCGCCGAACGTCTGCGAGACGGCCTCTGCCGGGCCTGACGGGGTCGGGGAGGGAACTGCAACCAAGGTCATGATCCGGTCGATGCTAGAGGGCGGGGCCCTGGCGTCCCCTGGGGAACGCCAGGACCCCGCCGATCCTCATCCGAGACTCAGGCGTCCGCCGCCTGGACCCGCAGGGCACGCTCGGTCCCCGCCAGGCTCTCGGACACGATGCGACGCAGCGCCGGGGTCTCCGGGTGCGCCTCGAGCCACGCGGCCGCGGCGTCCCGCAGCTCGGCCGACGCGAGCGGCGCCGGGTAGAGCCCCGAGACGATGGTGTCGGCCATGTGGTAGCTGCGCTCGGCCCAGATGCGCGTGAGCACGTCGAAGTACTTCGGGACGAGCCCCTCGAGCACGACCGGGCTGTTCACGTGCTGGTACCCGACCGTGGTCTGGCGCACGATCGCGTTGGGCAGCTCGGACGAGTCCACGAGCGACGAGAACGCGGCGAGCTTGCCCTCGGCCGTCGGGATCGTCGCACGGGCACGTGCGGCGGCCTGCTCACCCGACGCGGTCTTGTCCGCAGCGAGCTCGGCGTCGACCTCGGCTCCGGAGGCGGCACCCGCGAGCACGAGGCCCTCGAGCAGCTCCCAGCGCAGGTCGGTGTCGATCTCGAGCCCGTTCAGCGTCACCGAGCCGTCGCGCAGGCCGCTCAGGGTGGCCACGTGCTCGGGCGTGGAGGCGATCTGCGCGAAGAACTTCACGAACTGGAACTGCGCGTCGGAACCGGCCTCGGCGCTCGACGCGAGGTTCCAGAGCGTGTCGCCGACGGTGCGCACGGTCTGGTCGACCTTCGCCGGCGCGACGTAGTTGCGCGCGGTCAGGAGCAGCTGCGAGAGCGTCGTGCGGATCGTGGTCGACTCGGTCTCGGTGGCGATGTTGCCGAGCACCAGGCGGACGTAGTCGCTGGCGGGCGACTCGGCGTCACGCGTGGCGTCCCACATCGCGCCCCACACGATCGAGCGGGCGAGCGGGTTCGCGATCGAGGCGAGGTGCTCGATGGCGGTCCGGCGCGAGTGCTCGTCGAGACGGATCTTGGCGTAGGCGAGGTCGTCGTCGTTGAGGAGCACGAGGTCGCCGCGCTGCACGCCGACGAGCTCCGGGACCTCGGTGCGGGCACCGTCGACGTCGATCTCGACGCGGTGCACGCGCTCGAGCTTGCCGCCGGAGGACGCGGTGTCGGCGCCGAACGGTGCGTCCGAGTCCTGCGTGACGGCGTAGACGCCGATCGCCAGACGGTGCGGACGGAGCGTCGGGTAGTCGGCCGGCGCTTCCTGCAGCACGGCGAACGACGTGATCGCGCCGGACTCGTCGACCTCGATCTCGGGGCGGAGCGTGTTCACCCCGGCGGTCTCGAGCCAGGCCTTCGACCACTCGGAGAGGTCACGGCCGCTGGTGGCCTCGAGCTCGACGAGCAGGTCGCGCAGCTCGGTGTTCGAGTGGTGGTGCTTCTTGAAGTACGCCGAGACGCCCGCGAAGAACGCATCGATGCCGACCCACGCCACGAGCTGCTTCAGGACGGAGCCGCCCTTGGCGTACGTGATGCCGTCGAAGTTGACCTGGACGTCCTCGAGGTCGTTGATCGTCGCGACGATCGGGTGCGTCGAGGGGAGCTGGTCCTGGCGGTAGGCCCAGGACTTCTCCATCGCCTGGAACGTGGTCCACGCCTCGGTCCACTCGGTGGCCTCGGCCGTGGCGATCGTCGACGCCCACTCGGCGAAGGACTCGTTGAGCCACAGGTCGTTCCACCACTTCATGGTGACGAGGTCGCCGAACCACATGTGGGCGAGCTCGTGCAGGATCGTGACGACCCGGCGTTCCTTGATGGCGTCGGTCACCTTCGACCGGAAGACGTAGGTCTCGGTGAAGGTGACGGCCCCGGCGTTCTCCATCGCGCCGGCGTTGAACTCCGGCACGAACAGCTGGTCGTACTTCTCGAAGGGGTACGGGACGTCGAACTTCTCCTCGTAGTAGGCGAAGCCCTTCTTCGTGGTCTCGAAGACGTACTCGGGGTCGAGGTACTCGGCCAGCGACTTCCGCGCGAAGACGCCGAGCGGGATGGTCCGGCCGTCGCGGCTCGTCAGTTCGTCGCGAACGACCTCGTACGGGCCGGCGACGAGCGCGGTGATGTAGCTGGAGATCTTCGCCGTCGGGGGGAAGGCCCACGTGGCGATGTCGCCGTCGGCGTGCGGCTCGGGCGTGGGGGAGTTCGAGACGACCTGCCACCGGGACGGCGCCGTCACGGTGAAGGTGAACTCGGCCTTGAGGTCGGGCTGCTCGAACACGGCGAACATGCGACGCGAGTCGGGCACCTCGAACTGGGAGTACAGGTACACCTCGTCGTCGACCGGGTCGACGAAGCGGTGCAGGCCCTCGCCCGTGTTCGTGTAGAGCGCGTCGCTGACGACCACGAGCTCGTTCTGCTCCTGCAGGCCGTCGAGCTGGATGCGGACCCCGTCGTTCACGGCGGCGACGTCGAGCGCCGTGCCGTTCAGCGTGATCGAGTGCACCGACTTCGTGATGGCGTCGATGAACGTGGACGCACCGGCGGTGGCGGTGAAGCGCACCCGCGTGGTGCTGCCGAACGTCTCGGCGCCGCGGGTCAGGTCGAGCTCGACGTCGTACGTCTGCACGTCGACGATCGCGGCACGTTCCTGGGCTTCGATTCGGGTGAGGTTCTCTCCGGGCACGGACGCTCCATCTTCGCGGTTGCACACGGACGGTCCTTGTCCGCGTGAGGGGGGTCCCGGCACGGCGTCGTGCACCGGCGGGACGGTCGCCTCCAGCCTAGCGAGCACGCGTACGCTCGCATCCGTGACCGACACGACTGTGGACAAGACGACCGCCGACCGCACCGCTGTGGAGTTCTGGTTCGACCCGAACTGCCCCTGGGCCTGGATGACGAGCCGCTGGGTCGGCGAGGTCGCTCGGCACCGCGACCTCGACGTCACCTGGAACGTGATGAGCCTGTTCGTCCTCAACGAGGACCAGGACGTCCCGGACACCTACCGCGAGCGGCTCGTGGCCGGGCAGGTCTACCCGCGCATCGTGACCGCTGCACGGCTCCGCCTCGGCCAGGAGATCGTCAAGCCGCTCTACGACGCGCTCGGCGAGCACATCCACCACCGCCAGGAGCAGGACCCGGAGCAGGTCGTGCCGGCGGTGCTCGCGGAGCTCGGCCTCGACGCCGACCTGCTCGAGTACGCCTGGACGGACGAGGTCGATCAGGCCGTCCGCGTCAGCCACCAGGACGGCATCGACCGGGTCGGCCAGGATGTCGGCACGCCGGTCATCGCCGTCGAGGGCACCGCCTTCTTCGGCCCGGTCATCTCGCCCGCGCCGAAGGGCCAGGAGGCGCTCGACCTCTGGGACGGCGTCGTCGCGGTCGCCAAGTACCCGGGCTTCTTCGAGCTCAAGCGCTCGCGGACCGTCGGACCGATCTTCGACACCACCGACTGACGTCGGCCCGGCGGCGCCGTCACGCGGCGCGGATGGTCGCCGCACAACCGGAGTGCACCCGAACCGCGGGAACGTCCGGTTCGGATGCACTTTCGTTGTGCGCGGGGCCCAGGAGGCGCGGCGCGCGTCCGCCCCGCCGGCCCGGCTCAGGCGAGCGGGAGCCGCATGAGCGTCAGGTCGAGCCAGCGGTCGAACTTGCGTCCGACCTCGGGCACGACGGCCACCGTGTCGAACCCGAGCTTGGTGTGCAGTGCGATCGACCCGGCGTTCTCGCTGCAGATCCCCGCCATCAGGACGTGCCGCCCCTCCGCCCGTGCCCGTGCGACGAGGGCGTCCATGAGGACGGTCGCGATGCCCCGCCCGCGGAACGCCTCGACGACGTACACGCTGTGCTCCACCGTCAGCCGGTACCCCTGGTGCGGCCGCCACTGCGAGTACGTCGCGTAGCCGGCGACCTGCCCGCCGACCTCGGCGACGAGGACCGGCCAGCCGTCGGCGCGACGCTCGGCGAGCCAGCCGTCGAAGTACGAGCGCGGGTGCGGCTCCTCCTGCCAGATGGCGGTGGAGTGCAGGACGGCGTCGACGTGCAGCGCGTGGACGACGTCGAGGTCGCGCGGCTCGCACTCCCGGACGGTGACCGGACCCGACCCGTTCGTCGCATATGCTGTCGTCATGTCTCACATCGTAGACGCACCGGAGTCGGAACCGGAAACGGCGGACGACGCCGACCAGCGACGGCTCGGCGAGCGTCTGCAGCGCCTCCGAACGGAACGGAAGTGGAGCCTCACCGAGCTCGCCGAGGAGTCCGGGGTCTCCCGCGCCATGATCAACCGCGTCGAACGCGGGGTGTCGAGCCCGACGGCGACCATCCTCGGGCGGCTGTCGGGAGCGTTCGGACTCACGGTCTCACAGCTCCTCGACGAGTCCCTCGACCACGAGGTGCCCCGGGCGACCGATCCCGACGACGCGCGGGGCGTCCAGCGCGGCGCGACCGCCGACTCCTGGACCGATCCCGAGACCGGGTACCGGCGTCGACCGGTCTCGAGTGCGGCCTTCCCCGCGGACGTCACCGAGGTGCGCCTCCCGTCCGGCCGCGAAGTGGCCTACCCGGCGTCCGCGTACGCGTTCCTGCGCCACTGCATCTGGGTGGTCGACGGCGTGCTCGAACTCGTCGTCGGCGGCGAGCCGACGCGGCTCGCCACGGGGGACCGCATCGAGCTCGGGGACCCCGCCGACGTCGTCTACCGGAACCCGGGCGAGGAGCCCACGCGGTACGTCGTGGTCGTGGTCCGGGGGCAGTAGTCGCAGGAATAGGATCGAACCCATGCGCATCCACCTCGGAACGGACCACGCCGGCCTCGAGTTCAACAAGACCCTCGCCACCCACCTGACGGAGGCCGGGCACGAGGTGGTGGACCACGGTCCGACCGAGTACGACGCGCTCGACGACTACCCCTCGTTCTGCATCAACGCCGCGCACGCCGTGGTGCAGGACCAGCGTGCGGGCGTCCAGGCGCTCGGTGTCGTGTTCGGGGGGTCCGGCAACGGCGAGCAGATCGCCGCGAACAAGGTCGAGGGCGTCCGCGCCGCGCTCGTGTGGAACGAGTCCACCGCGCTCCTCGCCCGCCAGCACAACGACGCCAACGTCATCTCGATCGGCGCCCGCCAGCACACCGAGGACGAAGCGATCCGGTTCGTCGACCTGTTCATCGCCGAGCCGTTCTCGGGCGAGGAGCGTCACGCCCGCCGCATCGCGCAGCTCGCCGAGTACGAGACCACCGGCCTGATCGCCGGCAAGCAGATCGACCAGTAAGGCCGAGTAGACAAGAGCAATGCCCGAGGGTCACTCCGTCCACCGCATCGCCAACCAGTTCACCCGGCACTTCGTCGGCAAACGCTGCGAGGTGTCGAGTCCGCAGGGACGGTTCGCCGCCGGCGCCGCCCAGCTCGACGGCACGCGCATGGTCGCCGCCCGGGCCGTCGGCAAGCAGATGTTCCTCGAGTTCGAGGGCGATCGGTTCCTGCGCGTCCACCTCGGCCTCTACGGGGCGTGGGACTTCGCGGGGGACCTCTCCACCGCCGGGGCGCTGTCGGACGACGACGGCGAGGAGTCCCTGACGTCGATCGGCGCTCCCCGTCTCGCCCGCTACCGGATGGCCGAGCAGGAGAAGGTCGAGGACCCGATCGAGGCGTTCCCGCCGGACCCCGTCGGACAGGTGCGCGTGCGGCTGCTCACCGAGGACACCGTCGCCGACCTGCGCGGCCCGACGGCGTGCGTCGTCGAGGACCCGGCCGGCGTGCAGAAGGCGCTCGACAAGCTCGGCCCGGACCCGATCAACGACGACGGCCCCGAGGCCGAGAAGACCTTCGTCGACAACGTCCGGAAGCGGAACGTCGCGATCGGGCAGCTGCTCATGGACCAGGCCGTCGTGAGCGGCATCGGCAACATCTACCGCGCCGAGCTGCTGTTCCGGCAGCGCATCGACCCCTACAAGCCGGGCAAGCAGCTCACCGTCAAGCAGGCGAAGGCGCTCTGGCACGACTGGTCGAAGCTCCTGCACGAGGGTGTCCGCGACGGCCTCATGCTGACCATGGACGGCCTGTCGAAGAGCGAGCACGCGAAGGCCGTCCGGTCCCGGAAGGACCGGCACTGGGTGTACCACCGTCAGGGCGAACCCTGCCGGGTGTGCGGCACCGAGATCCGGATGGCCGACATGGCCGGCCGCAAGCTCTACTGGTGCCCGAAGGACCAGAAGTAGCGCGGGTCAGACGTCGCGGTACGTGAACCGTCCGGCGATCGCGGTCGCCAGCACCCGTGCTCGCCGGAGCTGCCCGGACCCGGTCGCCGCGAGCGGGTCCGCCTCGAGCAGCACGAGGTCCGCGACGTCGCCGACGGCCACCCCGACCCGACCGCCCTCGGTCGACCCGCGCCAGGCCGTCAGCACGCCGAGGCGCTCGGCCGGGTGCCACGGTTCGCGGCCGTCCCGGTCGCGTCCGACGGCCGCGGCCATCGACACCCACGGGTCGAGCGGCGCGACCGGTGCGTCCGAGCCGAGCAGCAGCCGGGCACCGGCACGGTCGAGGGACGCGAACGGGAACGCCCGCTCGGTCATCCCGGCCCAGTAGCGGTCGGCGATGTCGCGGTCGTCCATCGCGTGCTCGGGCTGCACCGACGCGGCCACCCCGAGCCGTGCGAACCGCTCCAGGTCGGTGTCCGCCAGCAACTGCGCGTGCTCGATCGTGCCGCGTGCGCCGACGGCCTCGAAGACGTCGAGCGCGAGGGTGTTCGCCCGGTCGCCGATCGCGTGCACCGCGGGGACGAGTCCGGCGTCGACCGCCCGACGGACCATCGCCACGAGGTCCTCGAACGACCACACGAGCACGCCGTCGCCGGAGGCCGTCGCCGCCGTCCGGGTGCCGAGCGAGCCGTCGGTGATCACCTTGAACGGTCCCGTCCGGACGAGCCCGCGGGTGCCCTCGACGACGTCGCCGGTGCGGAGTCCCCGTCGGATCGCGGCGTCGAGGTCGGCCGGGTAGACCCCCGAGTCGACGCGGAGGCCGTCCGTGCCGGCCTGCACACGACGGGTCCAGCGGTCGAGTCCGAAGGTCATCTCGAGGTCGGTCACCCGGGTCACGCCGCGGGCGGCGGCCGCCTCGACGGCGTCGGCGACGAAGCCGTCGAGCACCTCGTCCGGCACGCGGGAGAGCGCGCCGGTCACGTCGAACGCGTCCTGCTCGCGGAGCACCCCGTCGTCACCGGCGACGAGCGGGCGGCCGACGACGCCGGAGAAGTGCTCCAGCGCGGCGGCGTTGCACCAGACGGCGTGCAGGTCACCGCTGATGACGACGATCGGGAGGCGCGGCTCGATCCGGTCGAGCAGCGCACGTCGTGCAGGGCGGGGCCACATCCCGTCGCGGTAGCCGTGGCCGATCAGGACGCGGTCCGCCACACCGGTGCGTGCCACCTCCGCCAGCAGGTCGGCGGTCGCCTCCGCCGAGTCGCAGGCCGACACGTCGACGCGACGGCGGACGAGGGCCCACTGGTCGAAGTGCACGTGGTGGTCGACGAGTCCGGGGCCGAGCCAGGCGCCGGCCGTCTCGACGACGTCGGTGTCGGCGTCCGTGGGGTCGAGCGTGCCGGCCGGCGCGATCGCGGTGACCAGCCCGTCGACGATCCGGACGTCGGACGGGGCGCCGGACGTGCCCACCCGTCGGACGGTGCGGAGCAGGACCTCGTTCACCGCGCCTCCTGGGCTGCCGCGCGTGCCGCGTAGGCGCGCTCCATCTCGTCGGCGAGTGCCGGCGAGGCGTACGGACCGTCGCCGCGCAGCCCCGCGACGATCCGGTCCACCACCTCCGGTGCCTTGTTCTGGGAGAGCTTCGCGCGGGCGTCGAACCGGGTGACCCGGATGCGGATCCCGACGGTGCCCTTCGCCATCCGGCGTGCCGTCTCCTCGTCGACCTCGAGGGAGACCGGCTCCGGCATCACCCGCTCGAAGTGGTCGACGAGTTCGCCGAGGACGCGGAAGTTCTCCTCGTCGGACAGGATCTCCGGCGTGCCCCAGCAGTGCGCCGTCACGTGGTTCCAGGTCGGCACGAACTGCTCCGGCGGGTACCAGGCGGGCGAGACGTAGCCGTGCGGGCCCTGGAACACGACGAGCACCTCGTGTCGACCGAGTTCGTGGGCCACCTCGTCCGGGCGGCCGACGTGCGACACGAGGACGAGCTCGTCGGGGTCGGCAGCGTCGCCCGCTGCGGGCGTCTCGAGCAGGAACGGGTAGTGCGACGCGACCAGCCCGGCCTCGGTGTGCGAGACGATCGTCGCCCACGGGTTGCCCCCGATGAGGCGTCGCACCTCGTCGACGTCGGTCATCAGGAAGTGCGGTGTGTGTCGCATGCCCGCCAGCGTGGCACACGCGGTGACCACGGCGCGAGGGCCGCCGTTTCCGGTGTGTTTCAGAACGGTAAAGCTTTCAGAGATCACTGAAAGAAGTCTTGTGTTCGGGTTTCCGCCGGGCCTAGCTTCTCGGTCAACGACGACCGGGCCGGACCCGGGAGCGGGACTCGAGGAGCACACATGCGACGCAGGACGATCGCCGCGCTGGCTGCAGCAGCCACGCTGGCGCTGGTGGCCACGGGCTGTTCGGCCACCGGGAACGCGGACGACCAGGCCGGCTCCGGCGGGAGCCTCGTCTACGCCACCGGCGAGCCCGACCACCTCACACCGGGTCGCCAGACCGTGGCCTTCACCCAGGTGCTCAGCCTGTTCGCGCCGCTCACCGAGACCGACTCGAAGGGGAAGCTCCACGACGTCGCCGCGAAGAGCGTGGAGTCGACCGACAACACCACGTGGACGATCACCCTCCGCGACGGGTGGACGTTCCAGAACGGCGAGGAGGTCACGCCGGAGAGCTACGTCAAGGCGTGGAACCACACCGCCTACGGCCCGAACGCGTGGGAGAACAGCGGGGAGCTCGCCGCGATCGTCGGCTACGAGGACCTCAACCCGGCGTCCGGAACGCCGAAGACGAAGGAGATGTCGGGACTCAAGGTGACCGGGAAGGACACCTTCACCGTGACGCTCGACCACGCGGACAGCCAGTTCCCGCTCCAGCTCAGCCAGGCGCAGACCGCGTTCTACCCGATGCCCGAGGCCGCGTACGAGGACCTCAAGGCCTACGACGCGAAGCCGATCGGCAACGGCCCCTACGAGATGACCGAGGCGTGGAAGGCGAACCAGCCGTTCACCGTCACCGCGTGGAAGGGCTACGAGGGCACGAAGGCGAAGACGAAGGACGTCACGTTCAAGAGCTACTCCGACATGAACACCGCGTACACCGACGTCCTCGCGGGCAACGCCGACGTCCTCTTCCTGCCGGCCGACAAGATGACGAGCGCCGGCGCGGACTTCGGCGACCGCCTGCACTCCTTCGACGCCCCCGGCATCGACTACCTCGGCTTCCCGCTCTGGGACGAGCGCTACTCGGACCCCGACGTGCGCCGGGCGATCTCGATGTCGATCAACCGCAAGCAGGTCAACAAGGCGATCTACGGTGGGCTGTACGAACCCGCCACGGCGCTGACCCCGCCGAACATGTCCGGGACCGAGGAGGGCATCTGCGGCGAGGCGTGCGAGTTCTCGCCGACGAAGGCCAAGGCGCTGCTCGCGAAGGCCGGCGGATTCGACGGCACCATCACCCTCGTCTACCCCGGCGGCAACGGCCTCGACTCGCTCTACCAGGCGTACGCGAACCAGATCCGGCAGAACCTCGGCGTCGACACCGTCGCGAAGGCCACCACCGACTGGGCCTCGTACTACTCCGAGCTCACCGACAAGAAGATCGAAGGGCCGCACTTCGGGCACTGGGGCGCGCTCTACGCCAGCCAGCAGAACACCCTCCGCGCACTGTTCACCTCCGCGGGTGGCTGCGCCCCCTGCACCGGGTACTACCAGTCGGACGAGGTCGACCAGCTCCTCGCGAAGGCGGACTCCGCCGGCTCGCAGGACGAGGCGAACGACTACTACGCCCAGACGCAGAAGGCCGTGCTCGAGGACTTCCCGATCGTCCCGACGTTCTTCGACAAGTACTCGTACGTGGTGAGCGACAAGATCGCCTCGCTGCCCGCGGTCGACGGCAGCCCGGTCGTCCCCGCGATCACCGTCAAGTAGGGACCGGCACCACCGCATGGACCAGCGCACCATCCTCCGCCTCGTCGCCGAGGTCCCCGAGCACGAGGGCTTCCCGCTCGTCGACGACCTGCACGCCCGGTTCGACGCGCTCGCCGCGGCCCATCCGGAGCAGGTCACCGTCACCCGGATCGGCACCAGTCGGCTCGGCGAGCCACTCCACTCCTACCGCATCGGTTCCGGGTCGCACGCCGCCGTCGTCGTCGGCGGCGTGCACCCGAACGAACCGATCGGCTCGTGGACGGCGCTGCACCTCGCCGAGACGATGGTCGGCGACGAGGCGACGGCCCGGGCACTGGACACGACGTGGCACATCGTCCCGACGATCGACCCGGACGGCATGCGGTTGAACGAGGCGTGGTTCCGCGACCCGTTCGACCGGGCCTGGTACGCGCGGCACTTCTACCGTCCGGCACCGGACAGCCAGGTGGAGTGGACGTTCCCGAACAGCTACCGGTCGGTGTACTTCGACCAGGTGCTGCCGGAGACCCTGGCGTTCATGCGGCTCATCGACGACACCCGGCCGGACCTGCTCGTGTCGCTGCACAACGGCGAGATGGGCGGGGTCTACTACTACCTGTCCGAGGACCTGCCGGACGTGATCGACACCCTGCACGCGGTGCCGGCCTCGCTGGGGCTCCCGCTGGACACGGGTGAGCCGGAGTCGCCGTACCTGCGGGAGCTCGCCCCGGCGGTGTTCGCGATGGACGGCATCGAGACGGCGTACGACTACCTCGAGGGCCTCGGCGTCGACCCCGGCGAGCACATCCACGGGGCGTCCAGCGCCGCGTGGGCGATGCGCCACGGTGCGCTGTGCATGGTCGCCGAGCTGCCGTTCTGGAGCCACCCGGACGCCGACGACCAGACCCCGACGTCGGAGTCCTACGCGGATCTGCTCCGCCGCTGCGCCGACGACCTCGGTGCGTCGGGCGCGGAACTGCAGGAGATCCTCGACGACGCCTCGCCGATGCTCACGATCGAGTCACCGTTCCTCGAGGGGTCCCGCGCGTTCATCCCGATGATCGCCGGGATGACCGACACCGACCGGGCCCGCGCCGACCGTGAGCCCGCGGACCGGACGGCCACCGTCGCCGAGCGGTTCGGCTGCGAGGACCTGGTGCGCTGCTTCCGCCTGCGGTACGGCGGGATGCTGCTCCGGGCACTCGAGGCCGAGACGACCGCGGGGACCGCGCCCGCGCCGCTGCGGCGGCTCCGCGACCGCCTCGCGGAGCGGTACGCGACCTGGCAGGCCGACGAGGCGACCGGCGCTGAGCCGATCCCGATCAGCAAGCTGGTGGGGGTGCAGTTCGGCGCGATCCTCGCCTGCGCGAGTCACGTCGCCGAAGGCGACGACGGCAGGCACGGCGCGGGGCCGACCCGCGCCTCCCGTCCGTCCCTCGCGACGTCCGTGCCAGGAGGCGCGTGATGCGCCCGGCGCTCGCCGTCGGTCGCCGGGTCGGTGGCCTGGTCGTCGTCTTCCTCGGGGTGACCTTCCTCATCTACGCGATGACGTTCGCGCTGCCGGGAGACCCCATCAAGGCGCTCGGCGGCGACCGGCCGCTCAGCGACGCCGTCGTCCGGGCGCTGCGCGCCGAGTACCACCTCGACCAGCCGCTGTGGTTGCAGTACGTGCAGTACCTCGCGGGGCTGTTCCGAGGCGACTTCGGCACGGACTTCAGCGGCCAGTCCGTCGGCCAGCAGATGGCCTCGCGCTGGCCGGTCACCATCACGCTCGCGCTGACGGCCTGGGCGATCGAGATCCTGCTCGGCATCGGGCTCGGCGTGGTCTCGGCCCTCCGCCGAGGAACCGTCCTCGACAAGACGGTCCTGGTCGGGACGATCGTGGTCGGTGCCGTCCCCGTCTTCGTGCTCGGCGTCGCGCTGCAGCTCGTGTTCTCGGTCCGGCTCCACTGGTTCCCGGTCGCGGGCGCCACGGCGGGGTGGCCGACGGCCTACGTGCTGCCGGCGTTCGTGATCGCACTGTTCGGTCTCGCGGCGGTGTCCCGGCTGACACGGACGTCGATGATCGAGACGCTCGACGCGGACTTCGTGCGGACCGCCCGGGCGAAGGGACTCGCTCCGGGACGGATCGTCGGCGTGCACGTGATGCGCAACTCGCTCATCCCGACGGCGACCTACCTCGCCACGGACCTGGGCTACCTGATGGGCGGGACCGTGATCATCGAGGGCATCTTCAACCTCCCCGGTGTCGGGAACCTGCTGTTCCAGGGCATCCGGTCGCACGAAGGGGCCGTCGTCGTCGGCATCTCGACGGCACTCATCCTGGTGTTCCTCGTCACGAGCGTGCTCGTCGACCTGCTGCACGCCGCCCTCGACCCGCACGTCCGGACAGGAGCCTCCGCATGACCACCTCCGCGATCGGCGCGACCGTCCCGTCGTCCGTCGTCACGAAGCGGCGTCCCCTGCGTGCGGCCGTCCGTCGTCCGGGGTTCTGGCTGCCGGCCGGGGTCCTCGCCGTCGTCGTGCTCGTCGCCGTCTTCCCGGGGTTCTTCGCCGGCTTCTTCGGCCACGGCGACCCGCGGGTGTGCGACCTCGGTCGGAGCGGCGCGTCGCCGACCGGCGGTCACCCGTTCGGCTTCGACCTGCAGGGCTGCGACGTGTACGCCAACGTGGTCTACGGGACGCGGTCGTCGATCGCCGTCGCCGTGCTCACCACGGTCCTCGCCGGGGTCGTCGCCGTCGTTGTCGGCACCGTCGCGGGCATGGTCGGCGGCTGGGTCGACGCGGTGCTCGCGCGGCTCACCGACGTGTTCCTCGGCTTCCCGTTCCTGCTCGGCGCCGTCGTCGTCCTGAACAGCGTTGGGGAGCGCTCGGTGCTGACGGTCTCGCTCGTGCTCGCGCTGTTCGGCTGGCCGACGATGGCCCGGCTCGTGCGGTCGAGCGTGCGGAGCGTCCGGAACGCCGAGTTCGTGCTCGCCGCGCGGACGATGGGGCTCTCCACGTGGCGGATCACGACGCGGTACGTCCTGCCGTCCTCGATCTCGCCCCTGCTCGTGCTCGCGACGATCACCGTCGGCGGCGTCATCGTGTCGGAGTCGTCCTTGACGTACCTCGGCATCGGGCTCGAGAGTCCGGCGATCTCGTGGGGGCTGCAGCTCTCCGCCGCGACGAGCCAGTTCCTCCGAGCGCCGCACATGCTCATCGCGCCCGCGGTGTTCCTCGCCGTGACGGTGCTCTGCGTCATCGCGCTCGGGGACACGCTCCGCGCCGCGCTCGACCCACGACGGCGCTGATCCGTCAGACTCGACCCACCGCCCCTCGAAAGGACCACCGTGACAGACACCCTCGCCGCCTACCGGAAGACCCTGCCCTACATCCACGAGTGGGTGTCGTACAAGGTGTGGCAGCTCCGCGTCCCCGGCGTGCAGGTCGCGATCGGGTACGGCAACGAGGTCCTCTTCGACGAGGCCTGGGGCTACGCGGACGTCGAGGCCGGGCGACGCCTCACCACCACCGATCTGTTCCGCATCGCCTCGCACTCGAAGACCTTCACCGCCACCGCGCTCCTGCAGCTCGCCGAGCGTGGGTCGCTGCGGCTCGACGACACGGTGGGCACGTACCTCCCGGCGCTCGTCGACGGGGGCTCGCCCCTCGCCGACGCCACGATCCGGGAGCTCATGGAGATGGGGGCCGGCGTGATCCGGGACGGTCACGACGGCGACTACTGGTCGCTGCTCCGGCCCTTCCCGGACGAACAAGAACTCCTCGCGCTCGTCCTCGACCGCGGGCAGAAGGTGCCCACCGGATCGTCGTTCAACTACTCGAACCTCGGGTACTCCCTGCTCGGACTCGTCATCGCCGCGGTGTCCGGTCGGTCGTACAACGACTTCGTCCGCGAGTCGATCACCGAACCGCTCGGCCTGCGGAACACCGGGCCCGACTGGGACGCCGCGCGCGCCGACGACTTCGTGGTCGGGTACACCGGGTTCCACGTCGCTCGGCAGCGTCGGCGGATCGACCACGTCGACACCCGCGCGATGGCAGCGGCGACGGGCTTCCACGGCACCGCCTCCGACCTCGTCCGGTACTTCTCGCAGCACGTCATCGGGCAGGGCACCCTGCTCGACGACCACTCGAAGCGGCTCGCGCAGCGCAAGGCGTGGAGCGCGACGGACGACCCCGCGGCGCGCGGCTACGGTGCCGGGTTCATCGTCGACCGGATCGGTGGCCGGGAGATCCGCGGCCACTCCGGCGGCTTCCCCGGGCACATCACGCAGTCGATGTTCGACCCGGCCTCCGGTCTCGTCGTCTCGGTGCTCACCAGCGCCGCGGCCGGCCCGGCGACGCTCATCGCCACCGCGATCATCCGGATGCTCGACGCCGCGGCGGACGACGACGCCCCCGGGACGCCGGTACCCGACGACGTCGACACCGACACGTTCACGGGCCGCTTCGCGAACCCGTGGGGCGTCACCGACATCGCCCGGATCGGGGACCGACTCGTCGAGGTCGACCCGTCGGGCCCCGAGCCGCTCGACACCCCGACCCGGCTCGAGGTCGTCGACGCCGACACGCTCCGGATGACCCACGGCAACCGCTTCGGGTCGATCGACGAGGACATCACCTACGAGCGCGATGCCGACGGCACCGTGGTGTCGATCCGCGGAGCCGGCGGCATGAGCGAGGAACCCTGGACGATCCCGTCCGAGCGACCCGAGGTCGCGGCTGGACTGGCACCGTGAGCGGCGACGACCGCGCCGGTGTCCGCGCGCACACCGACGAGCACCCCGTCGACGACGTCGTCCTCGAACCGGAGCGGCAGACCTTCGTCGAGGAGTTCGCCCTCATGCTCAACGACGCCGCGGGCATGCCCCTCACCGACGCCCGGGTGCTCGGGTACCTCATGATGACGCGCGCTCCGCACTCGTCGTCCGCCGACCTGCAGGCCGCTCTCGGCGCCAGCTCGGGCTCGGTGTCGATGGCGACCAGGCGGCTCGTCGACTCCGGCTTCGTGAAGCGGCACACCGTCCCCGGCGAGCGCAGCCACTACTTCCGCGCCGAGGCCGACGTGTGGGGGTCCTGGCTCGCGAGCGAGCGGAAGTACCTCGACCGCCAGCGCGACATCATCGGCCACGGTCTCGCCGTCGTCGAGGCGGCGGGCCGGACCGGTTCCGGCGACGTCGACGCCGAGGTCCGCGAGCGCCTGCTCAACGGCCGCGACTACATGCAGTGGCTGCAGGGCTACCACCGCAAGATGCTCGAGGAGTGGGAGGCGTTCAAGGACGCCCGTGACCACCCCGACCGATCGGAGACCCCATGAGCGACGTCCTCACCGTCGAGCACCTCAGCGTCACGTTCGACGTCGACGGCACCGTGGTCCGCGCGGTCGACGACGCCTCGTTCACCGTCGGTCGCGGCGAGGTGGTCGCCGTCGTCGGCGAGTCCGGCTCCGGCAAGAGCATGACCGCTATGACGGCGATGGGCATCGCCCCGGACGGCGCACGTGCCACCGGCAGCATCCGCCTCGGTGACCTCGAGGTCCTCGGCGCCGACGAGCGCACCCTCCGAGCGGCACGTGGCCGCCGGGTCTCGATGATCTTCCAAGACCCGTCCGCCGCACTGAACCCGGTCTTCACGGTCGGGTTCCAGCTCGCGGAGGCCGTCCGTCGCGCCGAGGACGGCCTCGACCGTGCCGCGGTGCGGGAACGGTCGCTCGACCTCCTCCGCGCCGTCGAGGTCCCGGAGCCCGAACGCCGACTCGGCCAGTACCCGCACGAACTCTCCGGCGGCCAGTGCCAGCGCGTCATGATCGCGATGGCGCTCGCGGCCGACCCGGACCTCCTCATCGCGGACGAGCCGACGACCGCGCTCGACGTGACCGTGCAGGCCGAGGTCCTCGACGTCCTCCGCCGGCTGCGCGAACGCACCGGGACCGCGATCCTGCTCATCACGCACGACATGGGCGTCGTGGCGGACATCGCCGACCGCGTGGTGGTCATGCGCCGCGGAAGCGTCGTCGAGACCGGCTCGGCGAGCACGGTCTTCGCCGCACCCGCCGCCGACTACACGCGCGAACTCCTCGCCGCCGTCCCGCGGATGGGCACCGGTGCGGTCCAGGAGGCGCGGGTCGACCCCGCCGCGGAGGTCGCCACACCCGTCCTGGACGTCCGGCACCTCGTGGTCGAGTACGGCGGAGCACTCCGTGGGCGCTTCCGTGCGGTCGACGACGTGTCGTTCACCGTCGGCCGGGGAGAGATCGTCGGCCTGGTCGGGGAGTCCGGCAGCGGCAAGACCACCATCGGCCGAGCCGCCGTCGGACTCGCACCGATCACCGCGGGCGCCGTCCTCGTCGAGGGGACGGACGTGGCGGGCGCGCACCGTGCCTCCCGGCGTGCCATGCGCCGTCGCGTCGGCGTCGTCTTCCAGAACCCGCTGCGTTCCCTGAACCCGCGGTACACGGTCGGGCAGACGGTCGCCGAACCGCTCCGGCAGATCCTCGGTCTGCCCGCGGACGAGGTCCGGGAGCGGGTGGAGCGCCTGCTCGCGGACGTCGGGCTCGACGGCGGCTTCCGCGAGCGCTTCCCGCACGAGCTCTCCGGCGGCCAGCGGCAGCGCGTCGCGATCGCCCGTGCCGTCGCGTTGGACCCCGCGCTGCTCATCGCGGACGAGCCCACCAGCGCGCTCGACGTCTCGGTTCAGGCACGGGTGCTCGACGTCTTCCGGGAGCTCCAGGAACGACTCGGGTTCGCCTGCCTCTTCGTCACGCACGACCTGGCCGTGGTGGACACGCTCTGCGACCGGGTCGTGGTGCTGCACGGCGGACGGGTCGCCGAGCAGGGGAGCCGCGACGCGATCCTGCGCGCGCCGCAGGACCCGTACACGCGGCGGCTCATCCAGGCGGCACCCGTGCCGGACCCGGTCGAGCAGGCCGCGCGTCGCTCCGAACGGCTGGCGTCGCTCGGCGCGTGAGCCCCGCGCGACCGCACGTTCTGTCCGGCGATTGACCGTTCTGGTTCGCGGATCCCGGGATCCGCGAACCAGAACGGTCAGAGCGCGGATGGAACACGGACATCGGGCGCTCGCACGCGCCGGAGCGAGCGTCGCATCGAACTCGTGGTGCTGAACCCGGCGTGGGCAGCGACGGCGGCCGGATCGGCGTCGTCGGCGGCGAGTGCGGCACGGAGGGCGAGCGACCGGAACCACCGCCGGAGCTCCTCGGGCGAGCAGCCGGTCGTCGCGCGGAACCGGCGCCGCACGGTGCTCGCCGACATGCCGGTGCCGCGCCGCAGCTCGTCGATCGGCACGGGGTCGCCGCCATCGAGGAGCCGATCGATGCACGGGGTCAGGCTCGCATCCGCGAGGAACGACGGTGGGTTGTCGCCGAGCACGGTCATGACGACGACACGCGCGAGGGCATCCCGGCGCGATGCCCTCCACCGGCCACCGACGAGCGACGCGATGTGGGCGAGGGCGAGCACCACGTCCTCGTGCGGTGCCTCGGGTGGCTCGGTGTGGACGAGCGCGCCGAGCCCGAGCGCTTCGTCGACGAACGGGCCGAACGACGCGGTCCCGAGGTGGACGCCCGTCGGACTGCACCACGCATCGTCGGCCGTCGGTGCTGGTGAGCGATCCGGGCCGGTGCCCACCGTCACCGGGACTCCCGGCGCGACGATCGCTGCGGTCCCCGGCGCGACCACCCAGACGTCGCCGCCGCGTCGGAGCCACACCTCGGTGCGGGCGGTCGACGCAACCCAGACGTGGTCGGTCGTCGAGCCGAGGTCGAGTGTCCACCGCTCGTCGTCGGCGAGGACCTCGTCGCCGTAGCGAACGTCGAGGCCGACGGCGTCCACCAGTGCTCGGAGTGCATCTTCCACGCCATGACGCTGCCATGTCGGACACCCGGGCGAGGGCGCCGGTGTCCGACCTGTGGAGCGTGCGGGTCAACGGACCTCGGCGGAGGACCAGAGCGACCCCGCACCGGTGCCGACCGGGCGGAGCAGGGGCACGGCGACGAGGACGGCCGCCGCGAGGAACGCGACCGCCTGCAGCACGCCGGGGACCGCGTACACGACGGCGAGGACCTCCTGCGCGGTGGAGGGCGGCGGGACCGTCTGCGTCAGGACGGACACGACGAACCACAGCGCCGCGGCGATCGTCACGACCCAGCCGAGCACGCGCTGCGGTCCGCGCAGACCACGGACGGTGAGCACGCCGAACGCCACGAGCGCCGCCCGGGCGATCCAGTACAGCCCGTCGCCGATCGGCCCGGGGACGGCCCAGGCCAGGGCGAACGCGAGCACGGCGACCCCGAACGCGAGGGCGCGGCGGTCCCGGGAACGCAGGGCGGCGACGAGCACGACCGCTCCGCAGACACCGGCGACGACCGTTCCGGCGAGCCGCAACGCCGGTGGGCCGAAGGCGAGGGCCCCCCACGCGTCGCCTAGCCCCTCGGCACCGAAGACGAGCGCTGCGACAATGGCGGCCGCCGACGCGACCCGGACCCCCGTGGTGTTCCCCATGGCCACACGGTACGCCGGTGCGGGGGATAACCCCACCTCCGGTTCGGGAGGGGGCAGGATGGGGGATCGAGCCGGTGATCGCGAGGCTTGGTGTCATGACCGACACCGCCCGCCTCGACCAGGCCGAGACCGTCCCGCTGCACGACTCCGTCCCGCCAGGAGCCACCGAACCGATGCCCGCACAGCCGAACCAGACGCCCCCGACGTGGTCGTCGACGCCGCCCGCGAGCGGCCAGGGCCCGAGCGTCCCGCCGGCACACCCGACCGCGCCCGGTGGGTCCGGATCGGGCACGGGCACGACCGCCGGTGCGTTCTACCGCGAGGCGTGGAAGCGCCTGCCGCGCGACTTCGGCTACATGGCCCTCACGGCGGTGCTGCTCTGCACGCTCTACGCCGCGTTCCCCGCGGCGATCTTCGGCGGCGGCTTCCGCGACCTCTTCAACCCGTTCGTCCTGCTGATGTTCTTCATCGCGCTGTTCGTCGCGCGGTGGCTCGGACAGTTCGAGAAGCTCCGCATCGGGTGGGCCGACAGCCGCCCGATCCGACCGGTCGACTGGACGCCCCGGTGGCAGCAGAACTGGTGGACGCGCACGGGCTCTGCCGTCGCCAACCCGCACTACTGGCTGTACCTGCTGCACGCGGCGGTCGTGTACCCGATCGCGGCGCTCTGCACGGTGGGCGCCGGCGCACTGCTCCTCGCCGGCTTCCTCTGGCCGATCGGCCTCGCCGGGGTCGCGTTCGTGAACGGCATGAGCGCGCAGTACTTCGGGTGGGACATGACGTCCGTCGTGGGCTTCGGGTTCCTCGGACTCCTGTCGATGGCCGCCTCGGTGGTGCTCTTCCCGCTGTGGGCCCGCGGTTCCGTGATCGCGCACTTCTGGATCGACTTCGGTCTGCTCGGCGGGTTCCGTGCGGAGCAGCTCGAGCGTCGGGTCGCCGGGCTCCAGGCCTCCCGTGCCGGTGCCGTCACCGCCGAGGGCCAGGCACTCCGCCAGATCGAGCGCGACCTGCACGACGGCCCGCAGCAGCGACTCGTCCGCCTGCGCATGGACCTGTCCGCGGCCGAGCGCGCCTTCGACAAGGACCCGGTGAAGGCGAAGCAGCTCATCGGCGAGGCGTCGGAGCACGCCCAGGACGCCCTCGACGAACTGCGTGCCCTTTCCCGCGGGTTCGCACCGCCCATCCTGCTCGACCGCGGGCTCGTCGCCGCGCTCGAGGCCCTCGTCGCCCGGACCCCGATCCCCGTCGGCCTGGACGTCCGCCTGCCCGACGGGCTCGAGCTCGCGACCGAGATCCAGCGCAACGTGTACTTCACGGTGAGCGAGCTGCTGACGAACACCACGAAGCACGCCGGTGCCTCGACTGCCGGGGTGTACCTCGGACTCGTGGTCGACGCCTCCGGACTCTGGTACCTCACGGTCAGCGTCACCGACGACGGCCGCGGTGGGGCCCGCCCGCAGGAGGGGCACGGCATCGAGGGGCTGATGGGTCGGATGCGCGCCCTCGATGGCGAGCTGACGGTCTCGAGCCCCGAGGGCGGTCCGACCGAGGCGACGGCACGGATCCCGCTCGGCGCCCTGAACGGCGTGCCCACGACGCGCTCGTGAGCCCCCGGGAGCGTCCGCGCTCCCACTAGGCTGGTCGGCATGAGCGACGGCCCGGATGCAGCACGCATCCGGGCCGTCGTCGTCGACGACGCCGTGCTCCTGCGCGAAGGACTCTCGCGCGTGCTCGACGAAGCGGGCATCGACGTCATCGGGCAGTACGCCGACGCCGACTCCTTCCTCGCCACGCTCCCCGACGGTGCGCCCGACGTCGTGGTGATGGACGTGCGGATGCCGCCGACCTTCACCGACGAGGGCGTCCGCGCCGCCGTCGAGACCCGGCGCCGGGCTCCGCGCACCGGCGTGCTCCTGCTGTCCCAGTACGTCGAGGCCACCTACGCCGAGGACGTCCTCGCGGCGGGCGCGACCGGCATCGGCTACCTGCTCAAGGACCGCGTCACCCGGCTCGAGGAGATCGACGACGCCGTCCGCCGCATCGCCGCCGGCGGCACCGTCCTCGACCCCGAGGTCGTCACCCAGCTCATGAGCCGCCGCCGTGACCCGCTCGCAGCGCTCACGCCGCGCGAGCGCGACGTCCTCGGGCTCATGGCCGAGGGCCGCACCAACGCCGCGATCGCCCGCGCGCTCGTGATCGGCACCGGCGCGGTCGAGAAGCACGTCTCGAGCATCTTCGGCAAGCTCGCGCTCGAGGACACGGGCGAGGACCACCGTCGGGTCCTCGCCGTGCTCGCCTACCTCGGGTGACGGCGCACCGGTGAACCGCGTCCCGGCGCCGCTCCTCGCCCTCGCGGCGATGGTGTCCGTGCAGCTCGGCGCCGCGATCGCGAAGACCCGGTTCGACGACGTCGGCTCGGTCGGCGCCGCCACACTGCGGCTCGTCATCGGGGCCGTCGTCCTCGCGCTCGTGGTCCGGCCGCGCGTCCGGCACTGGACCCGGCAGCAGTGGCTCGGTGCGATCGGCCTCGGGCTGGCGCTCGGCGGCATGAACGTCTTCATCTACGTGGCGTTCGCGAGCATCCCGATCGGGGTCGCGGTGACGATCGAGTTCCTCGGCCCGCTCGCCCTCTCCCTCGTGCACACCCGACGGTGGCGCGACGTGCTCTGGGCGGTGCTGGCGCTCGCCGGGGTCGTGCTGCTCGGGGTCGGTCCGGCGGCGGTGACCGCGGTCGGCGGTGTCGTGTTCGCCGTCCTCGCCGCGGTGTGCTGGGCGGGCTACATCGTCATGAACCGGCACGTGGGCGCCGCGATCCCCGGCGTGGACGGGCTCGCCGTGTCGATGCTCGTCGCGATGCTCGTGTCGCTGCCGTTCGGGCTCCGGTCGGCGGTCGACGGGGTCGTCCGTGAACCGGTGCTCCTCCTCGTGTTCGGCGGCGTCGCCGTGCTGTCGAGCGTCCTGCCCTACGCGCTCGAGATGCTCGCGCTCCGGCGGATGCCGACCCGTGTCTTCGGGGTCCTGCAGAGCCTCGGGCCGGCGATCGCGGCCCTCGCGGGCCTGCTGATCCTGCACGAAGCGCTCGCGCTGCTCGAGGTCGTCGCCCTCGCGTGCGTCACCGCCGCGAGCGTGGGCGTGACGCTGTCCGCGCGTCGTGATCGGGGCGGTCGAACGGGAGGCGCGGATCCCGTTCCGTGAGTCAAGAACGTGTGCCGCGCCTCCGGAAAGACCGTCTACTCGTCGCGGAGGAAGTCCGCGTACGTGGGTTCCGTGTGTTCACCCGTCAGCAACGCCGGGTCGTTGACCCGTCGTTCGACGTAGGCCGCGATGACCTCGGGCGGGGTGAGCACGTGGGCGACCCAGGACGGCACCTCGCTCTTCTTCATGGTGCCTCCTCCCAGCGTCAGCACTCGGACCGAATGTCTCGATCAGTGAGTTACTTGCTGTACCGGTGTTCCGTAAACGATCCTCGCGATGTCGGGGGAAGTCAACGTGGTGCGTTCTGCGGACTGCGCCGCGCCGCGTCGGCACGCAGGGTGCGGTGCTTCACCGCGGACCGCCACACCCACGCGTTCGCCTGCTGCCCGAACTGCGCCCACTCGACGAGGACAGCGTCGCGGGTCCAGCTCTTCGCGAAGGCCTTCACGCGGACGTGGAACGTGGGGAATTGGATCCACGCCCAGACCGGCACGGGGGTGACGGCGTGGCAGACGTCCGGACCGCGGGCGTCCTCGGAGAGGGAGTAGGCGCGCGGACGCTCGACCTCCGGGTGTTCCGGGGGCTGCCACCGGTTCTCGCGACGCCGTCCCACGAGAGTATTCGAACGTGTGTTCGAACCGGCGTCAAGTCGGCCGCGCTGCCCGTGCGCACGCGATGCCCAGGATCGGCGTGTCGACGGGGCCGCGGGACGGGCGGGTCAGGGGTGCACGCGGCCGGTCGACTCGCGCACGCTCAGCGTCAGCGACGGCCCCGGGCGCGACGGCAGCGGCGAGCCGGCGTCGATCTGCTCGCGCAGGAGCGTCGCCGCCCGCTGCCCGAGCTCGACCGTGTCACGCGTGAGCGAGGTGATCGACGGCCGCACGAGCCGGACCATCGCCGAGTCGTCGAACGACACGATCGAGACGTCACCTGGGACGCGCACGCCCATCTCGCTCGCCACGCCCAGTCCGGCGACCGCGAGCACGTCGTTGTCGTACACGATCGCGGTGGGGCGGACGCTCTGCGAGAGCAGGGACCTGGTCGCGCTCGCCCCGGCCTCGGCGGAGTAGTCGGTCGGGATCGACACGGCGTCCTCGAGCCCCTCGGCCGCGGTGAACTCGCGGAGGCGGTCGATCCGCATCGCCGTGTGCTCGAACTCCGGTCGTCCGGCGACGTGCGCGATCCGCCGGTGCCCGAGCGCGTGCAGGTACCGCAGCACGGTGTCGGTCGCGTCGGAGTCGTCGATCCAGACCGTCGGTGCCGCGGGCTCGGCCGAGGGGTGCGACCCGACGACGACGGTGGGCATCCCGAGCTCGGTGAGCAGCGTGAGCCGGTCGTCGTCGCGGCGGGGGTCGATCACGATCACGCCGTCGACCCGGTGTCCGCGCCACCAGTCCCGGTAGGTCTGGAGCTCCTCGGCGGCGTCCCGCGCGACGAGGAGGTTCATGCCGACGTGACTGCCGGCGAGCCCGAGCTGGATCCCCGAGATGAGGTCGCCGAAGAACGACTCGGTGCCGAGTGTCCGGGCCGGCCGGTTCAGCACGAAGCCGATCGACCCGGCCTTCGCACCGCCCAGGGCGCGTGCGGCGGTGTGCGGCTGCCAGTCGAGTTCGCGGGCGATGGCCTGCACCCGCGCGCGGGTCTCGTCGGACACGCCGGGGCGGTCGTTGAGCGCGAACGAGACGGCGCTGATGGACACGCCGGCTCGTGCGGCGATGTCGGCGATCGTCGTGCGACGGTTCTGGGCCACGGGGTTGACTATAACGCTTTAGTCGGAAATCATCGCTCCATTCACACGGATCGGTGACGGGGACTGAACCGGTTCAGCACGACGCGCACCACGACGAAGGAGTCACGAGCGATGAAGAACACCACACGCAGGACGACGGGACGCGCCCTCGCGGTCCTCGCCGGAGCGGCCGTCACGGCCCTCGCGCTGACCGCGTGCTCGAGCGGCAGCAGCGCGGGCAGCGGCGGCGGGAGCGGCAAGGTCGACGGATCCATCACCCTGCAGACCTGGGCGCTGACCCCGACCTACACGGACTACCTCAACGGCGTGATCAAGGACTTCGAGGCGAAGTACCCGGACGCGAAGGTGAAGCTCGTCGACCAGCCCGGCGACGGCTACGCCGACAAGGTCCTCAGCCAGGCGTCGTCGAACTCCCTGCCCGACGTGATCAACCTGCCGCCGGACATCGCCCTGCCCCTCGCCAAGCGCGGCTTCCTGCAGGACGTCGCGAAAGACGACTCGAAGCTCTCGAGCACCTACGTCAAGGGCGCGCTCGCCGCGTACAACTACAAGGGCGTCGACGGCACCTTCGGCTACCCGTGGTACCTCAACACGGACGTCGACTACTGGAACAAGACGATGTTCGAGCAGTGCGGTCTCGACCCGGCGAACCCGCCGAAGACGACCGACGAGCTCTTCGCGCAGGCCGAGACCATGCACCAGAAGTGCCCGGACGACTACCTGATGAGCCGCAAGCCCGGCCTGTCGGACTTCTCGCTCGCCGGCGTCAAGATCATCAACGACCAGGGCACGAAGTTCACCTTCGCGAACTCGTCGAAGGCGGCCGACCTCATCGCGAAGTACGCGAAGGCCTACAAGGAGGGCCTGATGCCCTCGTCCGTCCTGAACACCGACTACCTCGGCAACTCCACCCTGTTCACGCAGGGCAAGGTCGCCTGGACCACCGGTGGCGCCACCGCGATCAGCGACTTCGAGAAGAACAACCCGTCACTCAAGGGCAACATCGTCGTGTCGTCGGCCCTCGACAACCCGCCGCTCTACGTGCAGGGCCTCAGCGTCAGCGCGAAGAGCAAGCACATCGCCACGGCCGAGGCGCTCGCCGCCTTCATGACGAACGCGAAGAACCAGGAGGCCTTCGCGCACCTGGTCAACATCTTCCCGTCGACCACCTCGTCGCAGTCCGACCCGTACTTCTCGAAGGACGACGGCACCGTCGAGGCCAAGGCCCGCGTGCTCGCCAACGACGCCCTGAAGACGGCGAAGAACCTCAACCCGGTCGAGGCGAACTCGGCGATGACCGACTTCCTCGACCAGCAGATCGCGCTGGCGATGAAGGGCGGCACGACGCCGGAGCAGGCGCTGCAGACCGCGCAGACCAAGATGAACAGCCTGCTGGCGAACAGCTGATGCGCGCCAACCGCTGGTTCACGCCCTGGCTGCTCGTCCTGCCGGCACTCGTCTGGTTGCTCGCGTTCAGTCTCTGGCCGTCGATCAACACCGTCCGGCTGTCGTTCACGAACGCCAGCCCGCTCGGGGGCGTGAGCCAGTGGGTGGGCCTCAAGAACTTCGAGACGCTGCTCGCCGACCCGCAGGTGTGGGAGGCGCTCCTCAACAGCGTCATCTACATGGCGGTGTGCCTGCCGCTGCTGACGGTGCTCCCGCTGCTCATGGCGGTGCTCGTCGAGCGGAAGCTCCCCGGCATCGCGTTCTTCCGGACCGCGTACTACACGCCGGTGATCGCCAGTGCCGTGGTCGTCGGGCTCATCTGGAACTGGATCCTCGACGACCGCGGGGTCATCAACGAGATGGCGCAGTCCCTCGGGATCGTGCAGAGCTCCATCCCGTTCCTCACCGACCGGTGGCTGCTCGTCTTCAGCGCGATCAGCCTGACGGTCTGGAAGGGCCTCGGGTACTACATGATCATCTTCCTGGCGGCCCTCGGGAACGTCGGCAAGGACCTGCACGAAGCCGCGGCCCTCGACGGCGCCGGCTCCGTCCGCCGGTTCTGGTCCGTGACCATGCCCGGTGTCCGAGGGACCATGACCCTCGTCGGCATCCTCGTGTGCGTGAGCGCGCTCCGGGTGTTCAGCGAGCTCTACATCCTCACCAACGGCACCGGCGGACCGGGCGGGCAGGACAACTCGCTCGTCATGCTCATCCAGCAGTACGCCCGCGGCTTCACCGGCAACCTCGGCTACGCGTCCGCCCTGAGCCTCCTGCTCTTCGTCGTGACGCTCATCCCGATGCTCGCCCTCGCCCGGATGAACAGCAAGGCGGACAAGTGACCAACACGACCTCGACCACCGAACCCGTCCTCGGGGGCGCCGCCGGCGCGGCCGCACCCGCGCCGGACGTGACCGGCGCGACCGACGGGAGCCGCGCCTCCCGACCGAACGGACGCAACGGACGCAACGGGCGCACGCGGCGCCGCGCCGCGTGGGGCGTCATGTCCACCCGCGAGAAGGTGCTCCGCTACGTCCTGCTCGTCGTGGTGCTCTTCATCACGATCGGGCCGTTCCTCTGGCAGCTGTCGACCTCGCTCAAGGGCACGGGGGAGGACATCTACACGGCGAACCCGTCCTTCATCCCCACGCAGCCGACCTTCGGCAACTACCTGCGGGTGGGCGAGGCGATCCCCGTGTTCGGGTACATCGGCAACTCCCTCGTCGTCGCCGCGATCGACGTGCTCGGCAACATCGTGTTCGCGACCCTCGCGGGCTTCGCGCTCGCCCGGCTGCAGTGGCGCTTCCGCAAGGCCGTGCTCGGGCTCTTCCTGGCCACCCTGGTGCTCCCGGGCGAGGCGACGATCATCTCCCAGTTCGTCACCGTGAAGGACCTCGGCCTCGCCGATTCCCTCGTCGGCGTCGCCCTGCCCGGCATGATCGCGGCGCTCAACGTCCTGCTCATGTTCAACGCGTTCCGGCAGATCCCCGAGGAGATCGACCAGGCAGCCGTGATGGACGGCGCGAACGCCCTGCAGCGCCTCCGGTACATCTCGCTGCCCGCCGTGCAGGGGACCATCGCCGTCATCGCGATCTTCTCGTTCATCGGCGCGTGGGACGACTTCCTCTGGCCGCTCATCGTGCTGCAGTCGCCGGACAAGCTGACGCTGACCGTCGGGCTGCAGTACCTGCAGGGCACGTTCGCGACCGACCAGCGCATGATCGCGGCCGGCACGATGATCGCGTTCATCCCGATCGCGGTGATCTTCGCGATCCTGCAGCGGTTCTTCTTCAAGGGCGTCGAAGAGGGCGGGGTGAAGGGCTGATGCGCTTCGGCGTCAACCACACCCCCTCGGTCGGCTGGTTCCACTCGTGGCTCGACTTCTCGCCGTCGGACACGGCGCGGGACATGGAGCAGATCGCGTCGCTCGGCGCGGACCACGTGCGGATCTTCCCGCTCTGGCCGGTCGTGCAGCCGAACCGGACGCTCATCCGGCGGTCGGCGCTCCGGGACGTCGCGACGGTCGTCGACATCGCGGGCTCGTTCGGGCTCGACGTCAACGTCGATGCGCTGCAGGGGCACCTGTCGAGCTTCGACTTCGTGCCCTCGTGGCTCGAGAGCTGGCACCGCCGGAACATGTTCACCGACCCGGACGTGGTCGCGTCGACGGCGGCCTACGTCGAGGCGCTCGCCGCGTCCGTCGCCGACAAACCGAACCTGCTCGGCATCACCATCGGCAACGAGGTGAACCAGTTCGCGCACGCGCCGCACCCGACGCCGCACGACATCACGGCGGAGCAGGGGCACGCGTGGGCAGCAGCGATGGTCGCGGCAGCGCGGGCCGGGCTGTCGAGTCCGGTCGGCCTGGAGGCGCGGCTCGGCTCGGCACCGTCCGCCCGCCCCGGCACCGGGTCGCGTCCACGGCCCCTGGTCACCGTCGCGCAGTACGACGCCGCCTGGTACGACGACGCCCAGCCGTTCGGCCCCGAACACGCGGCCGACCACGGCGACGCGACCGTCACGCACTCGTGGGTGTTCAACGGCTCGGCGACCCTGCACGGCGCACTCGGGGCCGGCTCGGTCCGCCACGGTGAGTACCTGCTGCAGCTCGCGAGCGCGTGGAACCGCGAACCGGAGCGCCCGAACTGGCTGCAGGAGGTGGGCGCCCCGACGAACGTGGTCGACCCCGCCGACGCCGCCGCGTTCACCGAGCAGACGATCCGGCACGTGCTCGACGCGCAGCACGTGCTCGGCGTCACGTGGTGGTGCTCGCACGACGTCTCGCGGTCGCTCGCGGACTTCCCGGAGCTCGAGTACGACCTCGGCCTCTTCACGAACGACGGTCGGCTGAAGCCGGCGGGGGAGGCCTTCGCCGCCCTCGCCCGCGAGCACGGCACCCGCGGCCGGGCCGACACGACCGGTGCCGTGTCCGCGCCGCCGGCCACCGCCCTCGTGCTGGACGACGTGCTCGCGGACGGCACCGCACGCGGCGGCCTCCGGGCCGACTGCGCGCCGGGAGGCCGGTTCGCCGCCGCCTGGCTCGACCTCGCCTCGACGGCCCCGGACGGACGCGGCCCCCAGGTGGTCCTGCGCTCGCGGGTCGACGACCACGCGCTGCTCGCCGCCCGGGGCATCACCCGGTGCGTCGACGTCCCCGAGGACACCGCCACCGAGCTCCTGTCGGTGGCCCACCCGGCCACGATGGCCTGAGCCGCACACCCCGCACGCCCCGCACACCCCGCACGCCCAGCACCACCGCACGACAGGAAGGTCCCCATGCACGACGACATCCCCCTCACCACCGGCCGGGCGCGACGCGTCCTCGACGAACGCATCCTGCCGGCGGTGCACGCCACCGCGACGCCGCTCGACACCGCGTGGCACGAGCTGCCGGGGGAGCCGATCCCGCCCGCGGCCGGGCTCGCGCTCGAGTTCACGCCGTACGAGGTGGGCACGACGTGGGGTGCAGCATGGGGGACGACCTGGTTCCGGCTGACCGGGACCGTGCCGGACGAGTGGGCCGGCCGCCGTGTGGAGGCCGTCGTCGACCTCGGCTTCGACAAGAACATGCCCGGGTTCCAGTGCGAGGGACTCGTCTACCGCGCGGACGGCACGCCCGTGAAGTCGATCAACCCCCGGAACCAGTGGGTGCTCGTCGCGGAGGAGGCCGTCGGCGGCGAGACCGTCGAGCTCTTCGTCGAGGCGGCGTCGAACCCCGTCCTGCTCGACTACCACCCCTTCCTCCCGACGCAGGAGGGCGACGTCCAGACCTCGTCGTCGACGCGCCTCTACACGAGCCGCCGGATGGACCTCGCCGTCTTCGAGTCCGAGGTGCACGAACTCGCGCTCGACATCGACGTCCTGCTCGAACTGCAGGCCGAGCTCCCGGAGGGGCCGCGGCGGATGCGGATCCTGCAGGCGCTCGACGACGCCCTCGACCGGCTCGACCTGCAGCACATCGCCGCGACCGCCCCCGAGGCCCGAGCGGCCCTCGCGGACGTCCTCGCCGCGCCCGCCGAGGCCTCCGCCCACACGATCTCCGCCGTCGGGCACGCGCACATCGACTCCGCCTGGCTCTGGCCGGTCCGCGAGACGATCCGCAAGGTCGCCCGCACCACCTCGACGATGACCGAGCTCATCGACCAGACCGACGACTTCCTGTACGGCATGTCGAGCGCGCAGCAGTACGCGTGGATCAAGGAGCACCGGCCCGAGGTCTACGCCCGGGTCAAGGCCGCCGTGGCGGCCGGACGCTTCCTGCCGATCGGCGGCATGTGGGTCGAGTCCGACACCGTGATGCCGACGGGCGAGAGCATCGTCCGTCAGTTCTCCCAGGGGCAGCGGTTCTTCGAGCGCGAGTTCGGGATCCGGCCGAAGGGCGTCTGGCTGCCGGACAGCTTCGGGTACTCCCCGGCACTGCCGCAGCTCATGCGTCGCGCGGGCTTCGAGTGGTTCTTCACGCAGAAGATCTCGTGGAACCAGGTGAACAAGTTCCCGCACCACACCTTCCTCTGGGAGGGCATCGACGGCTCGCGGGTGTTCTCGCACTTCCCGTCGATGGACACGTACAACTCGCGATTGTCCGGCAGCGAGGTCGCGAAGGCCTCCCGGCAGTTCCGCGAGAACCGGCTCGCCTCCGGGTCGATCGCGCCGGTCGGCTGGGGCGACGGCGGCGGTGGCACGACCCGCGAGATGACCGGCACGGCGAAGCGCCTCGCCGACCTCGAGGGGAGTGCGAAGGTCCGCTGGGAGCACCCGGACACGTTCTTCGACCGGGCGAAGTCCGAGCTGCCCGACCCGCCGGTGTGGGTGGGGGAGCTCTACCTCGAGCTGCACCGTGCGACCCTGACCAGCCAGCACGGCACGAAGCAGGGCAACCGCCGTTCCGAGCAGCTCCTCATCGAGGCCGAGCTCTGGGCCACGACCGCCGCATCCCGGACCGAGTTCGAGTACCCGTACGACGAGCTCGACGCGCTCTGGCAGCAGGTCCTGCTCCAGCAGTTCCACGACATCCTCCCGGGGACCTCGATCGCGTGGGTGCACCGCGAAGCGGTCGCGAAGTACGCCGAGACGGACCGCGCCCTGACCGCGATCATCGACCAGGCGCTGTCGGCGCTCGCCGGTACCGGGGATGCGGCCGTCGTCGTGAACCCGGCCCCGTTCCTCCAGGCCGGCGCACCCGCGCAGGGCGCGGTCCTGGCGACCGACGTGCCGGAGCCGACCGCCGTGGCACTGACCGAGGAGGACGGCGGCTACGTGCTCGCCAACGACCTCGTCCGGATCGTGGTCGACGCACAGGGGCTCGTGACGAGCGCCGTCGACCGGGCGACCGGGCGTGAAGCGATCGCTCCGGGGCAGGCGGCGAACCTGCTGCAGCTGCACCAGGACTTCCCGAACATGTGGGACGCCTGGGACGTCGACCGCTACTACCGGAACCGGGTCGAGGACCTCGTGTCGGTCACCGGGCTGCACGGTTCGGTCGACGCGGACGGTGTCGCGCGCGTCGTCGTCGAGCGGGCGTTCGGCGACTCGACGGTCCGGCAGGAGCTCGTGCTCGCGCCGGACTCCCGCACGCTGGAGTTCGACCAGACGACCGACTGGCACGAGACCGAGAAGTTCCTCAAGGTCGCGTTCCCGCTCGACGTCCGCGCCGAGCACACCGTCGCCGAGACGCAGTTCGGGGCGCAGAAGCGGGTGACGCACACGAACACCTCGTGGGAGGCCGCGAAGTTCGAGACCTCGATGCACCGCTACGTGCTCGTGTCCGAGCCGGGCTTCGGCGTCGCCCTCGTGAACGACTCGATCCACGGGTTCGACACCACACGCGACGCCGTCGACGGGCACGTGACCACCACCGTGCGGCTCTCGCTGCTGCGGGCACCGCGGTTCCCCGACCCCGAGACCGACCAGGGCGTGCAGACGCACCGGTACGGGATCGTCATCGGCACCGACCAGCTCGGGGCGACGGCGGCCGGCGTGGTCATGAACGCCGCTGCGCGGGTGACCACCGGTGGGCACGGGTTCGACCCGCTCGTGCAGGTCTCCGGGGACGTCGTGCTGTCGAGCGTCAAGCTCGCCGACGACCGGTCCGGCGACCTGGTCGTGCGGGTGTACGAGCCGTCCGGGCAGCGGGGGACCGGCGGGCTCGTGGTCGACGGCCCGTTCGGTGCGGGGGCGGAGGTCACCTTGCTCGAAGAGCCACTGGCCTCGGCCGGGACCGTCGACGCGTCCTCGTTCGCCGTCGACGCCTACGAGGTGCGGACCTTCCGCTTCCCACACAACTGAACGACCGACCCATTCAAGGAGGAATGTGATGAAGAAGACGATCAAGTTCGGCATCGTGGCGGCCATCGCCGCGATGGTGGCGGCACCACTCGTGCCGTCCGCAGCGTCGGCTGACCCGGCGCGAGCGACCGCGTCTGCGACCAGCGCGACGAAGTCCGGGCCCACGAGCATCGCGTACGTCGAGGTCAACAACGACCAGCTCGCGAACGTCGGCCGCTACCAGCTGGCGAACGGGGCGAACGCGTTCGACGTGGCGATCATCTTCGCCGCGAACATCAACTGGAACGGCTCGAAGGCCGTCCTGTACAACAACGACAAGGTGCAGGCGACGCTCGACGCCGCGGCGACGCAGATCAAGCCGCTGCAGGCCAAGGGCATCAAGGTCTCGCTGTCGATCCTCGGCAACCACCAGGGTGCCGGGATCGCCAACTTCCCGACCCAGGCAGCCGCCGCGGACTTCGCGTCCCAGGTCACCGCCACGGTCACGAAGTACGGCCTCGACGGGGTCGACCTCGACGACGAGTACTCCGACTACGGCACGAACGGCACGCCGCAGCCGAACCAGCAGTCGATCGGCTGGCTCATCACCGCGCTCCGTGCCCAGATGCCCGGCAAGCTCATCTCGTTCTACGACATCGGCCCGGCGTCCTCGTCGCTCTCGTCGTCGAGCAGCGCCATCGGCTCGAAGCTCGACTACGCCTGGAACCCGTACTACGGCACCTACTCGGCGCCGTCGATCCCGGGCCTCGGGAAGGCGAAGCTGTCCGCCGCCGCGGTCGACATCCAGAACACGGCGCAGTCCACCGCGGTGTCGCTCGCACAGCGCACGAAGGCCGACGGGTACGGCGTCTTCATGACGTACAACCTGCCGGACGGTGACGTCTCGTCGTACGTGTCGGCGATGACGCAGGTGCTCTACGGGCAGGCCGCGACGTACCACTGACGTCGCGTCCGGTGCGGCGGCTCGCGCCCCGCGTCTCCTCGGCACGGTCCAGGAGGCGCGGGGCGCGTCCGTCCCGTCCCTCGCCTCCCGTCGCTGGAGCAGGATTCGCGCGTGCGCGTTGACCGTCCTGGTTCGCGGAACCCGGGGATCGTGAACCGGAACGGTCACGAACGCGGCAGAACCCGCCCGTCCGCGTGCGGTGCGCCGTACGATCGCGACGTGGAGCTCCAGTTCACCGGCGAGGTCATCGAGTGGCGCGGTCCGGCGCCGTTCTTCTACGCCGTCGTGCCGCCGGACGCCGCCGAGGTGATCCACGACCTCGCTCCGATGCTCACCTACGGCTGGGGCGTGATCCCGGCCCGCGTCACGATCGGGTCGGTGACCTGGACGACCTCGCTCTTCCCGAAGGGTGGCGGGTACCTCGTGCCCCTCCGGGCCGCGGAACGTCGCCGCGCGGGTGTCGAGCTGGGCGACGAACCGGCGATCACCCTCGAGCTCGCAGGTCCCTGACACTCCTCCACAGCGTGGGCTGTCTCGGACCAGTTCCACAACGTCTCCCGCCGACCTTCGGCACCTCCCCGTCGCTCCCTACCGTCGCAGGCAGTGGGGGGGAGGTGCCGATGGTCGAACGGCCACGACATCCCAAGAAGGAGATCGAGCACGTGATGCGCACCGCCGAAGCGCGCGGGTGGCGCTTCGTGAAGGCGCGGAAGTACTACAAGGCCTATTGCCCGTGTGGTGTGCACCTGCACACGGTCCACATGACGCCGTCGAACCCCTGGTACGTTGTGCATCTGAAGTATCGGCTCGCGCGAACAGACTGCTGGGACAGGAGAACGTCATGACGAACTACCTCGTACGCGTCGAGTGCGCAGCATTGCTCGGAGCATCGGACGACTTCCGGGCAGAGCTCCCGACGGACTTCGACGTCATCGCTGAAGCGCTGTTCGATCTCGAGGACATCCACGATCAGGACCTGACCGCCGACCTCGCGACCGGCACCCTCACCTTCTCGATCGGTGTCGTCGCCGACGACGAGTTCGGTGCGCTCGATCGGGCGCTCGGCGCCGTCAGGACGGCGCTGCACGCCGCCGGCCGGGGTACGCCCGGATGGGAGCGGCACTACCGGATGCTGCGGCAGGAAGTCGAAGAGGAGCCGGTGGGCGCTCGCTAGCAGTCCCGAGATCCGGCGGGAACTGTGCCGGCCGGGTCACCAGCGCCGACGGAGCTCGGCCGCGACCAGGTCGGTCGTGGTGCTCGTGATCGCCGGGGCCTGCTCACCGAGCGCGCGACGGAGGGCGCGTTCGCGGGCCGTGACGGCTCGGAGGGCACGGCGTTCGGCGTGCCGGAGGCTCCAGCGGACGAGCGCGGTGCCGAGTCGGTTGGTCAGGACCTCGACCGGCGAGATCGGCGGGACCGGGAGCGTGCGGGGCTGGTAGGTGGTCACGGTGTCGGCTCCTCGTCGATGATCGGGACGCTGCGGACCTGGGCGAACACACGACGGACGCCCTCGGGCAGATCGGCGGCCTGCCCGCGGATGGCGCGGTACCGCTCGATGACGGCCTCGAACTCCCGCCACATCGCGCCGTACTCGTCGGGAGTGAGCGCGACGTAGGTCGACGACCCCGAGACGCCACGCCAGTCGGCCGGGACGGTGTCGGGGTCACGGGTGGTCCACTCGCGCACCAGGTCGTTCTCGGCGTCCATCACGGCGAGGCTCGCGAGCTGCGTCGCCGTCTGCTGCGCGGGGGAGGCCGGGCCCTGGTCGGGGCTGCCGATGCTGATCCGACCGGCGGTGCGTTCCCACCAGCGCTCGCGGGCGTTGCCGCGGTCGGGGAGCTCGTGGACGAACCCGTGGCGCTCGAGCTGCCGGAGGTGGTAGCTCGTCGAGCCGCTGGACTCGCCCAGCTTCGCGCCGAGCGACGTCGCGGTCGAGGGGCCGTTCTGGGAGAGCAGGTCGAGCAGGCGCGCCCGGAGCGGGTGCGCCAGCGCCTTGAGGGCGGCGACGTCGAGGATGCGGGTCTCGTCGGTCATGACATGACCGTACACCGCAAAGAGATGTTTGCAAACAGTTCGTTGCAAACATGTCTTTGCTGATGGTCCACGCCCGGCGGTGAGGACCGGAAGGGGAATTCCCCCCGGATGGGTCACAAGTGGGCCGTAATGGGGACAAGTTTGTACCCCGTACGTGGTCTGTCGGCGGAACGGTCCGTGCACTGGGATGGAGGGGCAGGGCTCGTACGTCTGCTCACCCGAAGGAGCACGCATGACCGTCTCGGTTCCCCGACGCATCGTCGTCCCGACGCCAGCGCGTTCGGTTCCCCGCGCCGCGCTCCGGCCGCTCCCCGCGACCACGACGCGGTGGCTCCTCCGCGCGGCGTTCGCGCTGCCGTACGTGACGGTGGCACTGCTCACCGTCGGTGCCGCGACGACTCCGCAGCTCGCGGCCACCGGCAACCAGGCCACCCTGGACCGGGCGACCGCCGCGCTCGACGGAGGAGTCGTCCAGGCGATCGGACAGCTCTACCCACTGCTCTCCGGCGTCCTGCTGCGGTTCCTGCCGTTCGGCGTGCACGGCGCCGCGGTGCTCGGGGGTGTCGCGGCAGGTGTCTTCCTCCAGGTCCTCGCACAGGCGATGCTCCGGCGCGGTGTCCGGATGCGCAAGGTCGTCGTGTTCACCGTCGCGCTCGGGGCGAACCCCCTCTACGCGTTCGTGGCGCTGAACGACCTGCAGGCCTTCCTCGGCATCGCGCTCTTCGCCGTCGCGCTGACGGACATGGTGCGGTTCTCGTCCTACGGCGACACGCAGGCGGGCTTCCGGGCCGGGCTGTCGCTCATGCTCTCGACACTGCTCGACCCGATGGGACTCGTCTACGTCGTCGTCGCAGCCGTGACCGTCCCGCTGCTCGAGGTGGCCCGGCAGGGGCAGCACGGGCTCCGGCGCGCGAACACGATGGTCCTCGTCTTCCCGAGCGTCGCGGTCCTCGGCTCCGTGGCCGTCCTCGACCTGCTCGTCCTGCGGGATCCGTTCGCGGCCCTCCGGCGCACCGTGAGCCTCGACACCCAGCGTCTGGCGGTCCTGGACCACCTCTTCACCTCGTTCGACGGGCTCCTGCTCGGTGCGATGGTGCTGGCCGGGTGCCTGCTCGCCCTCCTCGTGCACCGCCCGGGAGCGATCGCGATCGTGTTCGCCCTGTTCGCCGGGATCCTCGCCGGGTACGCGATCGGCCTGATCCCGGCTGCGACCGCCGGCAACACCTTCGTGACGATGCTCGCGGTCGCGGTGGCGATCCTGCCCCGAGCGACGACCCGGACCACGAGCATGCTGATCACCGTGCTCGCGGCGCTGCAGATCCCGCTCGCCTGGGCAGCGGCGTTCCAGCGGGAGGTCGTCCTCGAGTGGATGCACGTCCTCGTCGCGGCGGTGGCCTCGTGACCGCGCTCGTGCCGACCGACGCACCCACGGCGGCCCCGCGCCACCGTGGCGCGGACACCGACTGGCGACCCGTCCACCGGTGCTCGGTCCGTCGGCACGTCGACGAGGGCTGGGTCGCCTCGGCCCGGGTCCGTGACGGCGTGCTCGTGCTCACCAGCGGTCGGTCCGACCCCGACGTGCTGCGAGCGGCGCTGACCGAGGAGTTCGGCGAGCCCGTCGTGCTCCGGACCGTCGACGAGTCCGTCGTCCGCCAGCGCATCATGTGGGAGCTGGACGACGAGCTCGCGGACATCGCTGCCCACGACCTCGCCCGCACGAACCCGGCGATGTCGGCACGCACGGTGCTGTCGCGCGGACAGCAGGTCGGCGGTGCCGCGGCCCTGCTGGTGTTCGTCCTCTGCCTCGTCCTCGCCCCGGGCACCACGGCCGCGATCGCGACGGCGGTCCTCTCGCTCGGCTTCCTCGCCGGGATCGTCTTCAAGTTCTGGGTGTCGATGGTCGGGGCGCGGTTCGACCTCGTCGAGCAGGTGTCGACCGCGGACATCGAGGCGCTCGACGAATCGACCCTGCCGACGTACACCGTGCTCGTGCCCGTCTTCCGCGAGGCGAACATCGTGCACGACCTGGTGCGCAACCTCGAGGTGCTCGACTGGCCGAAGGACCGGCTCGAGGTCCTCGTGCTCGTGGAGGCCGAGGACCACGAGACCCGCCAGGCCGTCCTCGACGCGAGCCCGCCGCCGTGGATGCGCGTCGTCATCGTCCCGCCGGGCAGCCCGCAGACGAAGCCCCGCGCGTGCAACGTCGGGCTCGCCATCGCGCGCGGCGAGTACGTCGTGATCTACGACGCCGAGGACCGACCGGACCCGGACCAGCTCAAGAAGGTCTTCGTGTCGTTCGGCCGTGCCGGCGCCGACACCGTGTGCGTGCAGGCCGCCCTGAGCTACTTCAACGCCGACGAGAACGCTCTCACCCGGATGTTCACGCTCGAGTACTCGTACTGGTTCGACTACATGCTCGCCGGCCTGGATGCCCGGAACCTCCCGATCCCGCTCGGCGGCACCTCGAACCACTTCCGCACCGAGCTCCTGCGCGAACTCGGCGGCTGGGATCCCTACAACGTCACCGAGGACGCCGACCTCGGGATCCGTGCGTCCGCCGTGGGCTACCGCGTGTCCGTCGTCAACTCCACGACGATGGAGGAGGCGAACACGTCGATCCCGAACTTCGTCCGGCAGCGGTCGCGGTGGATCAAGGGCTACATGCAGACGGCCCTCGTGCACGCCCGCCGACCCCGCGCGCTCGTCCGGGAGATCGGGTTGCGCCGCGCCGCCGCGTTCACGCTGCTCATCGCGGGGACGCCGCTGACGTTCCTCGGGATGCTGCCCGGGATCGTCGTCACCATCGCGACGTTCGTGCTCCCGAGCTCGTGGACGGCGCCGGTGTTCCCGACGCCCGTGCTCTGGCTCTGCGTGCTCGACTTCCTGCTCGGCAACGCGACGATGATCTACCTGACCATGATGGGGCCGTACAAGCGTGCGCGCTTCGACCTGATGGGGTGGGCGCTGCTCAACCCGTTCTACTGGGTCCTGCATTCGATCGCGGCGTACAAGGGCCTCTGGCAGCTGATCACGCGCCCGCACTACTGGGAGAAGACCGAGCACGGACTCACGAAGACGACTTGAGCCGGACGGGAACCGGAGGGGATGACGGGAATCGAACCCGCGTGGCCAGTTTGGAAGACTGGGGCTCTACCATTGAGCTACATCCCCGCGCCTGCGCACCAGGCGCAGCCCGACCATCGTAGCGGACGAACGAGCACCGACATGTCACCACGTACCGTGTCGTCCCGGGTCGTGCTCCCGCCGAGCGACCGGGACGCCCGGCGGATCAAGCGCTCGCGCGTGCTCTCCTACGCGTTGGTCGTCCTCGCCGCGATCGTCCTCTCGTTGCGGCCGGAGCTGTTCGGGGACCCGCAGACCCAGCCCGCGCACGCGCTCCTGCACGCGTGGCGCATCGTCGCCGGCATCCTGCTCGCGGTGGCCGCGCTCGGCGTGCAGGTCGTCGTCGGCGTGCGGTGGCGGACGGGCCTGCGACGACGCGCGCAGGACGACGCCGAAGACGGCTCCGAACCTGCCGGGAACCGCGCGCCCGGGGACCGCTAGACTCATCGGCGTCGCATGCGCCCCACCGGCGTGCGCGGACACCCCTGGCCCAGTCAAACGGGGCGTAGCTCAGCTTGGTAGAGCGCCCGCTTTGGGAGCGGGAGGTCGCAGGTTCAAATCCTGTCGCCCCGACCAGGACCACACGAACGTCAACCAACAGGAGAACATCCCTTGGCCACCAGCACCGTCGACAAGGTGAGCGACACCCGCGTCAAGCTCACCGTGAACGTGACGCCGGAAGATCTCAAGCCGAGCATCGACCACGCGTACAAGCACATCGCCGAGCAGATCAACATCCCCGGCTTCCGCAAGGGCAAGGTCCCGCCGGCGATCGTCGACCAGCGCGTCGGCCGCGGCGAGGTCCTGAACCACGCCGTCGGCGACGCCATCGACAACTTCTACCGCCAGGCGGTGGAGGAGCAGGAGCTGCGCATCCTCGGTCGTGCCGAGGCCGACGTCGCCGAGCTCCCGAACGTCAAGGACTTCACGGGCGACCTCGTCCTCACCTTCGAGGTGGACGTCCGTCCCGAGTTCGACCTGCCGGAGTACGACAAGTACGAGCTCACCGTCGACGCGGTCGAGGTCTCGGACGACGAGATCGAAGAGGAGCTGCAGAACCTGCGCACCCGCTTCGGCACGCTCGTCACGGTCGACCGTCCGGCGACCACGGGTGACTTCGCCCAGATCGACCTCACCGCCACCATCGGCGACGACGAGGTCGACTCGGCCACCGGCGTCTCCTACGAGATCGGCTCCGGCGACCTGCTCGAGGGCATCGACGAGGCGCTCGAGTCCCTCACCGCCGGCGAGTCCACCACCTTCGAGTCGAAGCTCGTCGGTGGCGACCGCGAAGGCGAGATCGCCCAGATCGCCGTGACCGTCACCGCCGTCAAGGAGCGCGAGCTCCCCGAGGCCGACGACGAGTTCGCGCAGATCGCCAGCCAGTTCGACACGATCGACGAGCTCAAGGCGGACCTCAAGGAGCAGATCGCGAAGTCCAAGACCTTCGGTCAGGGCGCCGCGGCTCGCGACAAGCTCGTCGAGAAGCTCATCGAGGACGTCAACATCCCGATCTCAGAGCAGCTCATCGAGGACGAGGTGCACCGTCACCTCGAGCAGGAGAACCGCCTCGAGGACGACGAGCACCGCAAGGAGGTCTCCGAGTCCAGCGAGAAGGCCTTCCGCTCGCAGATCCTCCTCGACTCGATCGCCGAGAAGGAAGAGATCCAGGTCTCGCAGGAAGAGCTCACGCAGTACCTCATCCAGGCCGCTGCGCAGTACGGCATGGAGCCGGGCGAGTTCATCAAGGTCATCGACCAGAACGGGCAGATCCCGGGCATGGTCGGCGAGGTCGCGCGCTCCAAGGCCGTCGCGACCGTCCTCTCCAAGGTGACCGTCAAGGACACCAACGGTGACGACGTCGACCTCTCCGCCTTCACGGCGGGGGTCGCGCAGACGCCTGCGGAGGACGCCGAGTAACGATCTCGACGCCACCAGCACGACGGACGGGAGGCGCGGTGCCAGCTGGCACCGCGCCTCCCGTCCCGTATTTCGGCACCACCGCATTGCCGACAGCGAACAGACGAGAAGTGGTGCGTTGCACCCGATAAGTTCGACAACAAGCGACAACTGAACGGGAGCTTTTCCATGGCCGAAGCGACACTGAACCCCAGTGTTTTTGACCGCCTTCTGAGAGACCGGATCGTGTGGCTCGGCTCCGAGGTCCGCGACGACAACTCGAACGAGATCGCAGCCAAGCTGCTGATGCTCGCCGCCGAGGACCCTGAGAAGGACATCTACCTCTACATCAACTCGCCCGGTGGCTCGATCACCGCCGGTATGGCGATCTACGACACGATGCAGTTCGTGCCGAACGACATCGTCACGGTGGGCATCGGCCTCGCCGCCTCGATGGGGCAGTTCCTGCTCTCGTCGGGCACCCCGGGCAAGCGCTACATCACCCCGAACGCGCGTGTGCTCCTGCACCAGCCGTCGGGTGGGTTCGGTGGTACGGCCGCCGACATCCAGACGCAGGCGAAGGTCATCCTCGACATGAAGCAGCGGATGGCCGAGCTCACGGCGGAGCAGACCGGCAAGTCGATCGAGCAGATCCTCAAGGACAACGACCGCGACAACTGGTTCACGGCGCAGGAAGCCCTCGAGTACGGCTTCGTCGACCACCTCCGCGCATCGTCGACCGAGGTCATCGGCGGTGGTGGCACCGTCGGCGACGGCGAGACCCCCACCGACGCGGCCGAGCCCGACGCCCAGTCCTGACCCCACCCACCGAAGAAAAGGAAACGAGAATGCATCTCCCCATGCTCGGTGGCGCGCAGAACGTCCCGGCCCCCACTGATCGGTACATCCTGCCGAGCTTCGAAGAGCGCACGGCCTACGGCTACAAGCGGCAGGACCCGTACGCGAAGCTGTTCGAGGACCGCATCGTGTTCCTCGGCGTCCAGGTCGACGACGCGTCGGCCGACGACGTCATGGCCCAGCTGCTCGTGCTCGAGTCGATGGACCCGGACCGCGACATCGTCATGTACATCAACTCGCCCGGTGGCTCGTTCACCGCGATGACGGCGATCTACGACACGATGCAGTACATCCGTCCGCAGATCCAGACGGTCTGCCTCGGTCAGGCTGCCTCGGCGGCGTCGGTGCTCCTCGCTGCCGGTACCCCCGGCAAGCGTCTGGCGCTCCCGAACGCCCGCGTGCTCATCCACCAGCCGGCGGTCCAGCAGGGCGGCGGTCAGGCCTCCGACATCGAGATCCAGGCAGCGGAGATCCTCCGCATGCGCACCTGGCTCGAGGAGACCCTGTCGAAGCACTCGAACCGCACGCCGGAGCAGGTCAACAACGACATCGAGCGCGACAAGATCATGTCCGCCGAAGAGGCGCTCGAGTACGGCCTGATCGACCAGGTCCTCACGAGCCGCAAGAACCTGCCGGCGCTCGTCAAGTAGTACCGGCGACCCGCACGACGAAGGCCCCGCACCGATCGGTGCGGGGCCTTCGTCGTGCCGTGGGGTCAGTCGTCGGTGGGGTCGTCGTCGGCCGCGGGGGCGGGGCGACGACGCAGGAGCAGCAGGAGCGCGACGACGAGCCCGACGAGCACGACGCCGCCGGCACCGATCCAGAGGGCGTCGGACGTCGTGGAGTCGGTGTCGCCCGAGGCGGTGCCCGTGGTGTCGGCACTGGCACTCGCCGCACTGCCGGCCGTGGCGCAGACGGGCGGGGTGGACGAGCCCTTCGACGGGGTGAACCCGGCGGGGGCGTCCCACGTGAAGCGGTACTCGTCGGACACGGTGTGCCCGTCGGCGGAGACGATCTGCCACTCGACGGTGTACTTCCCCGAGGCGCCGAGTGCCGCCTTCGTGGTCATCGAGGGGCCGTCCACGTCGAGGCAGCCGTCCTCGTAGTACTTCCCGTCGGGGCCGACGATCCGGTAGGCGAAGCCCGAGTTCGTGTCGTCGATGTCGAGCAGCTTGTCGTTCGTCGTGATCTCGAAGGCCTTCGGCAGCGCGGTCAGCGTGCCGTCGACCTTCGGGGTCGAGGCGATCATGTAGTTGTGCGCGCTGGCGGGGCCGGCCAAGCCGAGGACCGCACCGCCTGCGATGGCGAGGGTGGCGGCGACACCGGCACCGCGCCTCCAGGCCCGCCGGAGGCGCGGTGACCGCTCCGTTGACGTGACGCGGTCCGTCGACGTGACGCGCCTCGTCGAGGTGTCGCGCTCCGTCACTTGGAGGCGCTCCGACGGCGGGTGCCGGCGACGGCGACGACCAGGGCGGCTGCGCCGAGCACCAGGCCGCCGAGGCCGAGGAAGCGTCCGACGAGGTCGGGGTCGGCGGGCGTGGACTCCGCTGCCGCTGCGGCCGTGGGGGTGGCGGCGACGAGGTCACCGTCGTCGTCGGTGGCCTCGGCCGCGGTCAGCGTGATCGAGGGCGCGGGGTGCTCGGGCTCGGCTTCTCCGGCCTTCTGCTCCTGGTTCCACTCGACCGAGCCCTTCTCGCAGGTCTGCAGGGCCGGGAACTCGACGAGGTCGCCGGGCTTGCCGTCCGGGAGCGAGAAGGACAGCGCGAAGGTGTCGCGCTCGTCGGCGGGGAGCGGGGTCTTCGCCGTGTAGGTGACGCTCGTGACGCGTTCGCCCGCGTCCTCGGCGGACTCGTCGTCCGCGGAGGCCGACGGGCTCGTGTACGGCGCCGTGGCCTTCGTGATCGTCCAGTTCGGGTTGACGGTCGGCGTGACCTCGATGACGGACTCCGGCACCTGGAACTCGATCTTCGTCGTGGGGGAGCCGTCGCAGCCGTGCGGGACCGAGAAGGTGGCCGTCGTGTACGAGTTCGCCGCGGTCGAGGTGGCCGTCGCCGAGACGTGGGCGCTGGCGACACCCGCGGTGCCGAGGACGATCGCAGCGGTGACGCCGAGGGTCGCGGTGCCGACGACGGCGAGGCGCTTGGACATGGGGTTCCTTCCGGGACTGCGGGTCCTCCGACCCGCGACTGCGGCTTCTACAACTTGTAGAGAAGTCGTGGACACGGTAGCAGGATCGAACGCCCTGGGCGAACGCGCCGGGCGAAACCGGCTCGGCGTCGCGGTCGGTGTCACCGGTTGCGATTAGGCTCGGTACGAGTCGGGCAGGTCGTCGACCTGCATCGGTCTACCAAGGAGGGCACCGACATGGCACGCATCGGAGAGAGCGCTGACCTGCTCAAGTGCTCCTTCTGCGGCAAGAGCCAGAAGCAGGTCCAGCAGCTGATCGCCGGTCCCGGGGTGTACATCTGCGACGAGTGCGTCGAGTTGTGCAACGAGATCATCGAAGAGCGACTGGCCGAAGCCGGCGAGGACACCGCCAGCGGTGACTTCGAGCTCCCCAAGCCGCGCGAGATCTTCGACTTCCTGCAGGAGTACGTCATCGGGCAGGACCCGGCGAAGCGCTCCCTCGCAGTGGCGGTCTACAACCACTACAAGCGTATCCGCGCGCAGGGGCAGATCACCGCAGCCGAAGACCGCGACGACATCGAGATCGCGAAGTCGAACATCCTGCTCATCGGGCCGACCGGTTGCGGCAAGACCTACCTCGCCCAGACCCTCGCGAAGCGGCTCAACGTGCCCTTCGCCGTCGCGGACGCCACTGCCCTGACCGAGGCCGGGTACGTCGGCGAAGACGTCGAGAACATCCTGCTCAAGCTCATCCAGGCGGCCGACTACGACGTGAAGCGTGCCGAGACCGGCATCATCTACATCGACGAGGTCGACAAGATCGCACGCAAGGCCGAGAACCCGTCGATCACGCGCGACGTCTCGGGCGAAGGCGTGCAGCAGGCGCTGCTCAAGATCCTCGAGGGCACGGTCGCCTCCGTCCCGCCGCAGGGCGGTCGGAAGCACCCGCATCAGGAGTTCATCCAGATCGACACGACGAACGTGCTGTTCATCGTGGCGGGGGCGTTCGCCGGGCTCGAGGACATCGTCTCGTCGCGCGTCGGCAAGCGGGGCATCGGCTTCGGTGCACCCTTGCACAGCCCGCTCGACCAGCAGGACCTCTACGCCGACGTCCTGCCGGAAGACCTGCACAAGTTCGGGCTCATCCCGGAGTTCATCGGGCGTCTCCCCGTCGTGACCACGGTGTCGCAGCTCGACCAGTCGGCGCTCATGCAGATCCTGACCGAGCCGAAGAACGCGCTCGTGAAGCAGTACCAGCGGATGTTCCAGATCGACGGGGTGGAGCTCGAGTTCGATCGGGGTGCGCTCGAGGCGATCGCGGACCTCGCGGTGTTGCGGCAGACGGGTGCTCGTGGGCTCCGGGCGATCCTCGAAGAGGTGCTCGGGCCGGTGATGTTCGACGTGCCGTCGGACGACGATGTCGCACGTGTCGTGATCACCCGCGAGTCGGTGCTCGAGAACGCTGCGCCGACGATCGTCCCGCGGCCGAGGGCGAAGCGCGTCGAGAAGTCCGCGTAGCGCAGGGCGCGCGGCGCGCGCTTGCGCGCCGCGCTGCGCTTCGCACAACGCGGGTCACCCCGAACTGCGCATCCGCGCGGTTCGGGGTGACTTCGGTAGTGCGCCGGGCCGCGGCGGCTGGCACCATCCCACGGCGGGCGCAGCGTGGCGGCGCCGCGCCCTCGGACGAACACCGCACCGGAACGCGGGGGCGCGGTGCTCGTAGGCGGGCGCGATCCGCGGTCGCGCGACAGCGCAGGTGTCGGCTCTCGCGCGGCGGCGGGCCGGGCGCGTTCGAACCACGTTTCCGACGTCGAACCGGCCGTCGGTGGCGGTTCGACGTCGGAAACGTGGTTCGACGCTGCGCGTCGGCGCGCGGCGCACAACGCAAGTCACCCCGAACCGCGCATGCGCGCGGCTCGGGGTGACTTTGGTTGTGCGCCGGCAGCTTGCGCCGCAGCGCAGCGCAGCGCAGCGCAGCCCGCGCCCTGCTACTCCAGCCCGCGGCGCCGCAACAGCGGCCCCACCTCGGCATCGCGCCCGCGGAAGTCCCGGTACGCCTCGAGCGGGTCCTTCGCCCCACCGACACCGAGCAACTTCGACGCGAACCGCTCACCCGCTGCGCGCGAGAGCCCACCGTTCGAGCGGAACCACTCCACGGTGTCGGCATCGAGCACCTCGGACCAGATGTACCCGTAGTACCCGGCGTCGTACCCGCCCGAGAACGTGTGCGCGAAGTACGTCGACGAGTACCGCGGCGGGACGGCCTCGACCGCGATGCCCGCGGATTCCAGAGCCGCCCGCTCGAAGTCCTCGACCGAGGTCACGGAAGCCGCCGAGGCAGCGGAGAGCCGGTGCCACGCCTGGTCGAGCAGCGCCGCGGCGAGGTACTCCGTCGTCGCGAACCCCTCGTTGAAGCCGGCGGAGTCGCTGAGCCCCAGGACGAGCTCCGGCGGCAGCGGCGCTCCGGTCTCGTGGTGCTTGGCGTAGTTCGCCAGGACGGACGGCCACGACACCCACATCTCGTTCACCTGCGACGGGAACTCGACGAAGTCCCGCTCCACGTTCGTGCCCGAGAAGCGGGGGTAGGTGGTGCGGGCGATGAGGCCGTGCAGCGCGTGCCCGAACTCGTGGAAGAGCGTCTCGACCTCGTCCTGGATGAGGAGAGTCGGTGATCCGGCGGCCGGCTTCGCGACGTTGAGGTTGTTCACGACGACGGGCAGCGTGCCGAGCAGCGCGGACTGCTCCACGACGGGGTTCATCCACGCGCCGCCGCGCTTGCCGTCCCGCGTGTAGAGGTCGAGCAGGTAGAGCCCGACCTCCTCACCGGAGGCGCCGCGCACCTCGAACACCCGCACCTCGTCGTTGTACCCGTGCAGGTCGGGGCGCTCGGTGAAGGTCAGGCCGTAGAGCTCGCCGGCAGCGTGGAAGACACCGTCGTGCAGCACCCGGTCGGCCTCGAAGTAGGGGCGGAGCACCGAGCTGTCCGCCGCGAACTGCTCGCCGCGCAGGAGCTCGGTCGCGTACGCCCAGTCCCACGACTCGACCTCGTGACCGAGCACCCGGGCGCGGACGTCCCGTTCGTCGTCGGCGTTGCGAGCGGCCGCGCCGACGAGTGACGACAGCAGACCGTCGACGGCTTCGGGCGTGCCCGCGGTCTCGTCGGCCGTGACGACCGCGGCGTGGTTCGGGAAGCCGAGGAGTTCGGCGCGCTCGGCCCGGAGTCGGACGATGCGCAGGAGGACGTCGCGGTTGTCGTGTTCGTTGCCCCGACGGCCACGGGAGAGCGACGCCTCCATGATCCGCCGACGCAGCCCGCGGTCGGCCAGCGACGACAGCCACGGATGCCCGGTGTAGAGCGGCAGTGTGATGAGCCAGCCGTCGAGCCCCCGGTCGGCAGCGGCTGCGGCGGCGGCGGACGTCGCGCCGTCGTCGAGGCCGGACAGTTCCGAAACATCGGACACGTGCACGGCGAGGTCGTTCGTGTCTTCGAGCAGGTTCCGCTCGAAGGTCGTCGTGAGCGTCGAGAGCTCCTGGTTGATCGCGGTGAGCCGTTCCTTGCCGGCGTCGTCGAGCCCGGCGCCCGCGAGGGTCATCTCGGTGTGCGTCCGCTCGACCAGCCGACGGTCCTCGTCGGTGAGGTCGGCCCGGTCGTCGAGCGAATCGCGGACCGCCGCCACCCGTGCGTACAGACGTCCGTCGAGCGTGATCGCGTCGCGGTGCGCGGCGAGGAGCGGGGAGACCTCGGCCTCGAGGTCGTGCAGCTCCGGCGTCGAGTCCGCCGACGACAGCGTGAAGAACGCGTGGCTCACGCGGGCGAGCAGCTGCCCGGTGCGCTCGAGCGCCACGAGGGTGTTCTCGAAAGTGGGCTCGTCGGGGGAGGCGGCGATCGCCTCGACCTCGGTGCGCTGCTCGGCCATGCCGGCGTCGAACGCGGGGCGGTAGTGCTCGAGCCGTACCTCGCGGAACGGCGGGAGGGCGTAGGGAAGGGTGCTCGGTCCATCGAACGGGGTTGCCATCGCTCCACCCTACGGACCGGTGACGCTGTCGGACGGGAGGCGCGGTGCGGACCCGACCCGCGCCTCCTGTCCGACGGTCGGTGGCGTCTCAGGCGCGCGTCGCCGCGTCGATGAGGGTCTCGGCTGCCCGCCGCGCGTGCCGCGCCGGGGTCGTCGACCCGGCGATCGCGGCCGTGGTCTGTGCCCCCTCGGCGAGGAGGGCGAGCTGGGCGGCGAGTTCCTCGGCGGTGGCGGGGTCGCGGACGACCGAGGCCGCGAGGTCCTGCACGAAGCGCTGGAACGAGTCCTTGTGGGCACGGGCGATCTCGGCGACGGCGGGGGAGGTGGCCCCGAGCTCGCCGAACGCGTTGATGAACCCGCAGCCGCGGAAGGTGTCGTCGCCGAACCACGACTCGAGGAAGTCGTAGACCGCGAGCAGCTTGTCACGCGGGGTGGTGGCGGTGTCGACCGCGCCGTGGACCCCGTGTTCCCAGACGTCGTGGCGTCCGGCGAGGACCGCGGCGATCAGCTGCTCCTTGCCGGGGAACGCGGCGTAGAGCTTCTTGAGCGACACCCCGGCGCCGGTGCGGATCTCGTCCATGCCGACGGACTGGATGCCGCGCGCGTAGAAGAGCTGGTCGGCGACGTCGACGATCTGTGCCCGGACGTCGGGGTCGACGGTCGGGAGCGTGCTGGTTGGCATGGCGTACCCCGTTCGCTGCGTGTTCACCGTTCTCGACTTGCGCCGGGAACGACCGTTCTCTAGTGTAAGCCACATCGACGGAGAACGACCGTTCTCCGCGAGGTTCAGGGAAGGAACGACCATGGGTGCCATCACCGTCGGGACCGAGAACAGCGTCGACATCGAACTCCACTACGAGGACAAGGGAACCGGCCAGCCGATCGTGCTGATCCACGGCTTCCCGCTCGACGGCAACTCGTGGGAGGGCCAGACCCCAGCCCTGCTCGACGCCGGCTACCGCGTCATCACGTACGACCGCCGTGGGTTCGGGCAGTCCTCGCAGCCGTCGACCGGGTACGACTACGACACCTTCGCCGACGACCTGCACACGGTCCTGACGACCCTCGACCTGCACGACGTGATCCTCGTCGGCTTCTCGATGGGCACCGGCGAGATCGCCCGGTACATCGGCCGTCACGGCGAGGACCGGATCGCGAAGGTCGCGTTCCTGGCCTCGCTCGAGCCCTTCTTGGCGATCACCGACGACAACCCCGACGGCGCCGGCCCGATGTCGTTCTTCGAAGGCATCGCCGCCGACGTGAAGAAGGACCGGTACGCGTACTTCACGAACTTCTACCAGGACTTCTTCAACCTGTCGGACAACCTCGGCTCCCGCATCTCGGAGGAGGCCGTCCGGAACGCGTGGAACGTCGCTGCCGGATCGGGTGCCATCGCGTCCGCCGCAGCACCGCTGACCTGGCCGACCGACTTCCGTCAGGACATCCCGAAGGTCACCGTCCCCGCGCTGATCGTGCACGGCACGGCGGACAACATCCTGCCGATCGACGCCACCGGCCGACGCTTCACCAAGGCTCTGCCCGCGGCGGAGTACGTCGAGATCGAGGGCGCCCCGCACGGCCTGCTCACCACGCACACCGCCGAGGTGAACGAGGTGCTCCTGGGCTGGCTCGCGAAGTAGCGCGCGTGCTCGCATCGTGAGCAGAAATGGTCGGGTTCCCCAGTGGGACCCGACCATTCCTGCTCACCAAGCGATGCGCAGCGCGCCGCGCGGCGCCCTCAGTCCTCCTCGGGGGCGTCGTCGGGGTTCGTGACCTGGGCGCGCCCGGCGTCGTCGAGGTGGATCGAGGTGCCGTCGTCGAGCGCGACCATCGGCTTGCCCTCGAGGAAGGTCAGGGTCCAGCCCCACCCCGCCGTGTCGACCGACTCCGACGCGAGCTCGTCCTCGACGCCCCGCACGGCAACGACCATCGCCTCGGGGAGTTGCCCGGGTGCCTCGGCACCCACGTTCCAGCGTCTGCCCAACTGCATCCGTGCCTCCAGTCCGGTGGTGGCCGGGCCGGATCGCACACGCGACCCGGCCCGGACGACCGACGTTACGCCTGCTGTTCCGCCAGCTCGATCTCGGTGACGGCCAGTTCCGCGCCGTCCTCGAACGACAGGTTCTCGATGCGGCCGACGGCCGCCAGGTCGACCGCAGCGCGCTCGATGAGCGCCCGCGTCTCGGCCGGGGCCTGCACGACGGCGCGCGTCACGGGCGTCTTCTGGGACGCCTTGGCGGCCGTCTTCGCCCCGCGGATGCCGATGAGCGCCTGGCCCACCGCCCCGAGGAGCCCCGTCGGCTCAGCCTGCGTGGGCAGCTCGGCCACGGTCGGCCAGGAGGCGCGGTGCACGCTCGTCTCGTGGGTCCAGGCCCACACTTCCTCCGTCGCGAACGGGAGGAACGGTGCCAGCAGGCGCAGCAGCGCGTCGATCGCGGCGCGGAGCGCGAGGACCGCGCTCGCCTGGGTCTCGTGCGTCGCGTCCGAGGCGGTGCCGTACGCGCGCTCCTTGACGAGCTCGAGGTAGTCGTCGCAGAAGGTCCAGAAGAAGCGCTCGATCACCTCGAGGGCACGGGCGTGGTCGAACGCGTCGAACGCCGTGGTGGCCTGGTCGATGACCGACCCGAGCTCGGCGAGCACGTCGACGTCGAGCGGCTCGGTGACGCTCGTGGCGCCCTCGGGCAGCGGGAAGCCGTAGACGAACTTCGCGGCGTTGAGGACCTTGATCGCCAGACGACGACCGACCTTGATCTGCTTCGGGTTCTGCGGGTCGAACGCCGCGTCGGTCCCGAGCTTCGACGAGGCCGCCCAGTAGCGGACCGCGTCGGCACCGTGCTGCTCGAGGATGGACAGCGGCGTGACGACGTTGCCCTTCGACTTCGACATCTTCTTGCGGTCGGGGTCCACGATGAAGCCGGAGATGCTCGCGTGCTTCCACGGCACGCTGTCCGCTTCGAGCTGGCTGCGGAGCACCGTCGTGAACAGCCACGTGCGGATGATGTCCTGCGCCTGCGGGCGGACGTCGTAGGGGTAGACGAGGTCGTAGAGCGCCGGGTCGGTCTCCCACTTGCCCGCGAGCTGCGGGGTGAGCGACGAGGTGGCCCAGGTGTCCATCACGTCGAGCTCGCCCTGGAACCCGCCGGCGACACCGCGCTGGTCCTCGGTGTAGCCCGGGGCCGGCTCGGACGCCGGGTCGACGGGCAGTTGTGCCTCGGTCGGGACGATCGGCTCGTCGAAGACCGGGTTGCCGTCGGCGTCGAGCGGGTACCAGACCGGCAGCGGCACGCCGAAGAAGCGCTGGCGCGAGATGAGCCAGTCGCCGGAGAGGCCGCCGACCCAGTTGTCGTACCGGACGCGCATGAAGTCGGGGTGGAACGCGATCTCGTCGCCGCGCTGCCGGAGGGTCGCCTTGAGCTGCTCGTCGCGGGCACCGTTCACGATGTACCACTGGCGGGTCGAGACGATCTCGAGCGGCTTGTCGCCCTTCTCGAAGAACTTCACGGGGTGGTTGATCGTCTTCACGTCGCCGATCAGCTCGCCGGACTCGGTCAGGGCGTCCACGACGACCTTCTTCGCCGAGAACACGGTCTTGCCGGCCATCTCGGCGTAGAGCGCCTTGCCGCCGTCGGACTCGATCCAGGCCGGCTCGTCGGAGCGGACGCGGCCGTCGAACCCGATGATCGCGCGGTTCGGCAGCTGCAGCTCGCGCCACCACACGACGTCGGTGGTGTCGCCGAAGGTGCAGACCATCGCGATGCCGGCGCCCTTGTCCTGCTGCGCGAGGTGGTGCGCGAGCACCGGCACCTCGACGTCGAACAGGGGGGAGCGGACCGTCGTGCCGAAGAGGTCCTGGAAGCGCTCGTCGTCCGGGTGCGCGACGAGGGCGACGCACGCGGGGAGCAGCTCGGGGCGGGTGGTCTGGATGACGACGTCGTCGCCGCCGTCCGTGCGGTGGAAGGCGATGCCGTGGTACGCGCCCGGCATCTCCTTGTCCTCGAGCTCGGCCTGGGCCACGGCCGTGCGGAACGTGACGTCCCAGAGCGTCGGGGCGTCGGCCTGGTAGGCCTCACCACGTTCGAGGTTGCGGAGGAAGGCACGCTGGGCGCTCGCCCGCGAGGTGTCGTCGATCGTCCGGTACGACTGCGTCCAGTCCACGGAGAGGCCGAGCGTGCGGAAGAGGCGCTCGAACTGCTGCTCGTCCTGCACGGTCAGGCGCTCGCACAGCTCGATGAAGTTGCGGCGCGACACCGGGATCTGGTCGGCCGCCTTCGACGACTTGTTGTCCCCACCCTCGAACGGCGGCACGAAGGTGGCGTCGTAGGGGAGCTGCGGGTCGCAGCGGACGCCGTAGTAGTTCTGCACACGGCGCTCGGTGGGGAGACCGTTGTCGTCCCAGCCCATCGGGTAGAAGACGTGCTTGCCGCGCATGCGCTCGTACCGGGCCTTGAGGTCGGTGTGCGTGTACGAGAACACGTGCCCGATGTGGAGCGAACCGGAGGCGGTCGGCGGCGGGGTGTCGATCGAGTAGACGTTGCTGCGGTCGCCGGCGGCGTCGCGGTCGAACCGGTAGGTGCCGTCCTGCTCCCAGACCGGGCCCCAGACGTCTTCGAGTCCGTCCACCGTGGGCTTCTCGGGCATGGGCTTCGACATGGCGGGCCTTCCGTTCGGTGCGGTGCTGCGACCGCTGTGTGCGGCACCGAGTCCGTGATGAGGTGCCTGAGTGTGTGCGCGTGCTGCGCAGTCCCACGATCGTAGCGGCTCGCACCGACCCTCCGGTGGCCAATAGCACACGGATCCGGCAGACACGCCGGGCAGCTGATAGTCTGTCGGAGTTTGTCCGGCGGACGCGGGGTTCGCAGGGACTGCAGCGTCGCCGTCCGCCGGGCGCCCGAAGGCAAGACACAGCACTACCGGAGGAACTCACTTGGCACCGAACGAAGCAGGAAACGCACGGGGCGACCGCCCCCTGCGCACCAAGGGCGCCATGAAGCGCGCACGCCGCAAGCTGACCGAGGACGACGTCACCGTCGTCGAGGAGTCGCTGCTCAAGCGTGCCGTCGCGGCCGCCGCGCTCGGCAACGCCATGGAGTGGTTCGACTTCGGCATCTTCGCCTACCTCACGGTGACGATCTCGAAGGTGTTCCTCCCCGAGGGCGACCCCGCCGCGAACATCGTCGCGACCTTCGGCTTCTTCGCCGCAGCGTTCATCGTGCGCCCCATCGGCGGTGCGGTCTTCGGCCCGATCGGCGACCGGATCGGCCGACAGAAGGTCCTCGCCCTCACGATGATCCTGATGGCCGCGGGCACGCTCATGATCGGCCTGATCCCGAGCTACAACTCGATCGGCTTCTGGGCGCCCGTGCTGCTGCTCGTGGCGCGGTTCGTGCAGGGCTTCTCGACCGGTGGTGAGTACGGCGGCGCGGCGACGTTCATCGCCGAGTACTCGCCGGACAAGCGCCGCGGGTTCATGGGCTCGTGGCTCGAGTTCGGCACCCTCGCCGGCTACGTGCTCGGCGCATCGATCGTGACAGGCCTGCAGTTCGGCCTCTCCGAGGACGCCCTGCTCAGCTGGGGTTGGCGCATCCCGTTCATCATCGCCGGTCCGCTCGGCCTGATCGGTCTCTACCTGCGCCTCAAGCTGGAGGAGACCCCGGCGTTCCAGAAGCAGCAGGAGCAGGCCGCGGAGCGCGAGGGGCAGAAGACCCCGTTCCTCAAGCTCTTCGCCGAGAACTGGCGCTCGCTGATCATCTGCATCGGTCTGGTCCTCGTGTTCAACGTGACCGACTACATGCTCCTGTCGTACATGCCGACGTACCTCGAGCAGAACCTCGGCCAGAACGCCACGTTCGGCCTGATCCTCATCGTGATCGTGATGATCCTCATGATGGTCGTCATCACGTTCGGCGGTCGCCTGTCCGACAAGTTCGGCCGACGTCCCGTGCTCGCCGCGGGCTGCGTCGGGTTCATCCTGCTGTCGTGGCCGGCGCTCAAGCTGGTGCAGACCGGCACCGGCGTGGGGGTCTTCGCGGGACTCCTCATCCTGGGCGTGGTGCTCGTGACGTTCACCTCGACCATGCCGTCGACCCTGCCGGCGCTGTTCCCGACGATCATCCGCTACGGCGCGCTCGCCATCGCGTTCAACGTGTCGGTGTCGCTCTTCGGCGGGACGACCCCGCTCGCCACCTCGGCGCTCATCAACGCCGCGAAGGACGCCGGCTACGGCTGGGCCGAGGACATCCCGGCGTTCTACCTGATGCTGGCCGCCCTGATCGGGCTCGTCGCCGTCTACTTCACCAAGGAGACGGCCGCGACGCCGCTGATGGGGTCCGGCCCCACGGTGGCGCACGAGGACGAGATCGCCGGCGTCATCAAGGACTACAACGACCCGGAGTCCGAGCTGGCGCAGTCCGACTGGGCGAAGGACTTCTCGACGAGCGAGATCCCGATCATCTCGGGCGACGTGCCGTCGTCCGGTGACGGTTCGAAGGAGCCCACGGGCTCGTAGCCGTCGGCTGCCTGGAGGCACGGTGCGCGTCCGCCTCGGACGTCGCGCCGTGCCTCCGCTCGTCCGGGCGCCGTGCGCGACACGGTGCGCGCGGCGCGGCCCTGCGCCGAGACTCGGCTGGCCGGACGTTCCTCGCGCCTCCGACCCGCGAAAGTGTCCGCCGGGCCGAGTCTCGGCGACCTCAGGCGCGCCGCGCGCCGCGCGGGCGCGGCCGCGGCCGCGGCCGCGCTACGCGGCGCCGGCCTCGGGCCGCGGGCCCGCTGCGAGCCGCTCGGCGGCACGCAGCAAGCGCGCGGTCACGGCGTGCGTCGGGCGGTCGAACACCGTCGCGGCGGGGCCGTGCTCGACGACCCGGCCCTCGTGCACGACCAGCACGTCGTCGGCCATCCGCCGGACGGCCCGGAGATCGTGCGACACGAAGACCATCGCCACGCCCGTGCTGTCCCGGAGCCCCTCGAGGAGCGTCAGCACCGCGTCCTGCACCGTGGCGTCGAGTGCCGTGACCGGTTCGTCGAGCACGATCACCTCGGGCGACGTCGCGAGTGCGCGGGCGATCGCGAGGCGCTGCCGTTGCCCGCCGGACAGCGTCAGCGGTGAGCGTCGGCGGAGCGCAGGGTCGAGCCCCACCTGGTCGAGCGCCGCGTCGATGCGGGGACCGAGCGCACCACGGGCCGACCGCTCGGCGCCGCCGGTGAACGCGTCCGCGAGGACCCGCTCCACGCTCCACCGCTCGTCGAACGTCGCCCCGGGGTCCTGCACCACCGCGGACACCCGGTGCCGCATGGGCCGGCGGGTGCGTTCGTCGAGCGGCACCCACTGCGACGAGTCGAGCGTGACCGTGCCCGCGTCGGGGAGTTCGAGGCCGAGGAGCATCCTCGCGAGCGTGGTCTTGCCGGACCCCGACGCACCGATCACCCCGAGGACGCGCCCGCGCTCGAGCCCGAACGACACGTCGCGCACGGCGGGGACGCCGTCGAACGCCCGCGCGAGCCCCTGGGCGGCGAGCACCACGCCCGCACCGTGCGAGGTTCCGCGTTCCGTGCGACGCTCCGACCCCCGCACCGTGTCCGGCACCTCGCACACTGCAGACCCGCCAGACCCGCCAGACCGGCCAGACCCGCCGGGCCCACCCGCGCCCGCACCCGCCGCCCGCACCAGCGCCCGCGTCGCCTCGTGCTGCGGCGCCGCGAACACCGACGCCACCGGCCCCTGCTCCACCACACGGCCCTCGTGCACGACGACCACCCGGTCCGCCCACCCCGCGACGAGCCCGAGGTCGTGCGTGATGACGAGCAGCCCGGCGCCGCGTGACTGGGCCGCACGCAGCTGCTCCATCACGGTGACCGCGACCCCGGCGTCGAGCGCCGTCGTCGGTTCGTCGGCGACCACGAGCGCCGGCGACCCGACCGTGGCCGCGGCGATGAGGGCGCGCTGGCGCATCCCGCCGGACAGGGTGCCCGCGAGCCGACCGTCCGTGGCGAGCGCCGCGTCGAGGCCGACCGCGACGAGGGCGTCCCGCACGGCCCCCACCCGCTGCGCCGCCGTCATGTCCGTGTGCAGCCGGAGGGCGTCCGCGACCTCACGCCCGACGGGACGCAGCGGGTCCAGGGCGCCCAGGGCCTCCTGGCCGACGTAGCCGACCCGCGAGCCGCGCACGCTCCGCCACCTGCGGTCCGAGAACGCCCGGACGTCGAGCCCGGCCACGGTCAGCCGGTCGACCCGGACCGACGAGCCGGGCGCCGACAGGCCGAGCGCCGCCCGCGCGGTGACGGTCTTGCCGGAGCCGGAGGCGCCGACGAGCGCGACGCACTCGCCGGCATCGACCTGCAGCGCAACGTCCTGCACGACCACTGATCCGCCGATCGTGACGGTCAGCCCCTGCACGTCGAGCACGGTCATCGGATCGCTCCACTTCGTCGGATCGCCCGGCCGAGCACGGTCACCGCGGTCGCCAGGACCACGATCGCGAGGCCGGGGAAGGTGCTCATCCACGGTGCCGTCAGCAGGTACGTGCGTCCGTCGGCCAGCATCGCGCCCCACTCCGGCGCGGGCGGCGGGGTGCCGACGCCGAGGTAGCTCAGCGCCGACGCCCACACGATCGCCTGCCCGACACCGAGCGTCCCGACCGCCACGACCGGCCAGAGCGCCGCGGGGAGCACGTGCCGCACGGTGATCACGGCGGGGGAGCGGCCCATCAGCACGGCGGTCTCGACGACCTGCGAGCGGCGCGCCCGGAGCACGAGCCCGCGGACGATCCGGGCGTACCCGGGCGCCGTGGCGAACCCGACCGCGAGCATCGCCGGGACGGGCCCGGGGCCGGTCACCGCGATGACGACGAGCGCCACGAGGAGCAGGGGGAGCGCGAACGCGACCTCGGTCAGTCGGCCGACGACCCCGTCGACGACGCGTCCGCCGAGTCCCGCGACCACGCCGAGCACGACCCCGACCCCGCCGCCGACGAGCGTCGCGACCACACCGACCACGAGCGACGCCCGCGTGCCGGCGACGACCCGGGCGAGGACGTCCCGCCCGGACTCGTCGGTGCCGAACGGACTCGACCACGACGGCGCCTGGAGCGCCTGCGCCGGGTGCACGGCGAGCGGGTCGCCACCGCCGAGCAGCGCCGGCCACACCGCCGCGACCACGGCCAGCGCCACGACGGCGGCAGCGGTCCATCCGGCCGGGCCGAGCGTCCCCCCACGGACTCGCTCGGACCGTCCGGCGGACGCGTCACCCTGGGCACCGGCCTGGAGGCGCGGTTCGGCGATCCCGCTCACCGTGCGCCCGCCCCGTGCCGGGTGACGCGCGGGGCGCGACGCCGGGTCGCCCCCGCCCCGGCCGTCCCGCCGGCACGCGGGTCCACCACACGCTCGACGAGGTCCGCGACGGCGAGCACGACCACGTACGCGGCGGCCGACACCAGCGCGATGCCCGCGACGAGCGGCATGTCCCGCTGCGTCACCGCGGTCACGAGTGCGCGCCCGATGCCCGGGAGCGCGAACACCGACTCGACGACGACCGCACCGGACACGAGCGAACCGAACGCCCACGCGGACAGGGCGATCCCCGGGAGTGCGGCGTGCCGGAGCAGGTGCCGGCCGAACAGTCCCGCGCGGGTCTCGCCACGACTGCGGGCCGCGAGTGCGAAGGCCGACCGCTGGGCGTCGACCACGCCGTCCCGGACGGTCTCGGCGAGGTACCCGGCGACCGGCACGGCCACCGTGACGACCGGCAGCACCCAGCCCCGGGCCGAGCCGTCGCTGACCGCCGGCACCCAGCCGAGGGCGCTGGCGAACACCACGATGAGGACGCTGCCGAGCCAGAAGTGCGGGGTGACGCTCGCGGTGACGCTCAGGGCGCTCGTGAGTCCCGCGGCGAACCGACCGCGCTGCGTCGACCACCACGCGGCGACGATCGCGAGCACCCAGGCGACGACGAGCCCGAGAACGGCCAGGGTCAGCGTGACCGGGAGCTGCTGCCCGAGGAGCGTCGACACCGGCGTCCGGAACGCGTACGAGTCACCGAGGTGCCCGGTCGCCAGACGCCCGAGGAACACCGCGTACTGCACGAGCACCGGCCGGTCGAGGCCGTACTCCTGTCGGACCTGCGCGACCGCTTCGGCCGAGGCCTGGGAGCCCGGTCCGCCGAGGATGGCGAGCGCCGGGTCGCCCGGGATGAGCCGGATCGCGACGAACACGATCGTGGCGACCGCCCAGAGCACCCCGATGCCGCCGGCCAGGCGGCGCAGTCCCCACAGGGTCCACGCCGACCACGCGGCGGGCGTGCCTCGACGTCCGCGACGCAATCCGTGCCTCCCGTCCGACGATCGCGAGGTCGCGATCAGCGGTCGATCCAGGCCGTGCCGAACCACGGCGTCGACACCGCGGTGGTCTGCACACCGTGCACGCTCGACCGCAGCAGGAAGTGGTTCTGCTGGTCGTAGAGCGGGAGGACGGTGCCGCTGGACAGGATGATCTCCTGCGCCTGCTCGTAGAGGTCGCCGCGCTCGGACGTGTCCGAGGTCTGCGCTGCCCGCTGGAGCAGGTCGTCGAGCTCCGGGTCGTCGAGCTGGGCGAGGTTCGCGAAGTACCCGGACGGTGCCGGCGTGATGCTGGCGGAGTCGTACAGGATGCGGAGGACGTCCGCGCCCACCTTCGTGTACGGAGCGCTGACGACGTCGTACTCGTTCGCCGCGAGGGCCGCGTACCAGCTGGAGAGGTCGAGCTCCTGCAGCACGACCTTGAAGCCGACGGCCTTCTCGGAGGCCTGGATCTGCTGGAACAGGCTGCGCTCGGCGGGGACGGACTGGTTCGTCGACACCGGGAACGTGACGGTCAGCTGCTCGCCGTCCTTCTCGCGGATGCCGTCGCTGCCCACCTTCCAGCCGGCGTCGTCGAGGAGTCGCTTCGCCTTCGTCGGGGAGTACTCGAACAGGCTCTTGTCGGAGTACCCGTACGGCTCGACGCTGGAGAGCACCGAGTACGAGCGCTTCGCCGTCCCGAGGAAGAGCGACCGGATGCCGGGGTCGATCTCGGCGCCGGCGATGAAGGCCTTGCGGACGGCCTCGTCGCGGAAGACCCCGTGGCCGGAGTTCAGCTCGAGGCGGTTCGACGCACCGGGGCGCGGAGCGTCGAGGTCGCGGATGGACCCCTTCGACGAGGCCGCCTTGAGCTGGTCGGGCTGGGCGTTGTCGATGACGTCGACCTGGCCGGACTGCAGTGCCGCGTACCGCGAGGTCGAGTCGGGCAGGAAGCGCCACGTGATGCCGTCGAGGCGGGGCTCCGTGCTGCCGCGGAGCGGCGTGTAGTCGGCGTTCTTGCGGAGCGTCACCCGGTCGCCGTGCTTCCAGCCGGTGACCTCGAACGGGCCGGTGCCGACCGGCGACTCGCAGTTCACCGCCTGCGAGCGCTCCAGCGCCTTCGGGGACTCCATGCCGACCCACGGCTGCGAGAACGACTCGAGCAGCGCGCTGTCCGGCCGGCTCAGCGTCAGGGTGACGGTGTGATCGTCGGTGGCCGTCGCCTTCGTGATCGACTGCAGCGCGAGGTACCCCGTGCTCGACGCGGTCGCCGGGTCCTGCACGTGCTCGATGTTCGCCACGACCGCGGCGGCGTCGAAGGGCGTGCCGTCGGTGAAGGTCACGTCGTCGCGGAGCGTGAAGGTGAGCGTCCTGCCGTCGTCGCTCGTCGTCCAGGACTTCGCCAGCGCGGGGACGGGCTTGCCATCGTCGAGCGCGGTCAGCTCCTCGATGTACTGGGTGGACAGGAGCGCCTGCGGGTAGTTGCCGCCGACGTGCGGGTCGAGGCAGGTCGGTTCGGCGTCACCCGAGGCGTACGTGAGCGTGCCGCCGTCGACCGGCGTGCTGTTGGACGTCGCGGTGCCGCCACCGGTGCAGCCGGCGAGCACGAGGAGGAGTGCGGCGGCGCCGGCGACCACTGCGGTGGTTTTCTGTACTGAGTCCAAGATCATGGCTGGACGAGTCTAGCGGTTTACTGGGGCCCATGGACGAACCGATGCGCCGCGGTGGCCGCCCCCGACGCTCGAGCGCCGAGGTGCTCGCTGACGCCGCGGCCGAGCTGTTCCTCGAACAGGGCTACGGCCGGACCACGGTCGACCAGATCGCCGCACGGGCCGGGGTCAGCCGCGCGACGTTCTTCAACTACTTCACGGCGAAGTCCGACGTGCTCTGGCTCGACCTCGACGCCGCGGTCGCGACGCTCCCGGCGTGCCTCGCCGCCTCGACCGAGGAGTCCGCGGTGCGGGCCGTCGAGGCCGCGCTGCTCGCCACCGCCCGCGCCCACGACCCCGACCGGGTCCCCTGGGCGATCGCACAGGCCGAGGTGATGGGCATCGGGGCCGAGCTCGTGGCGAGCGTCGCGGCACGGGTGACGGCCCAGCACGCGGCGGTCGCGGCCTTCGTCGCCCGCCGGACGGGGGAGCACCCGGCGGCGCTCTGGCCCCAGACGGTGTCCGGCGCCATGCTCGGGGCGGCCGCAGCGGCCTTCGGCGTCTGGGTCTCGGACGGGGTCGGGCGCCGACCGCTCGTCGAGTACGTCGGGGCGGCGCTCACCCCGGTCGCAGCGGGTCTCGACTCCCACTGAGGTCCGGCCCAATAGGCTCTCTCCCCATGACCCGCGCGCGATGGACACGAACCGCGGTCTTCGCCGTGGTCGCCCTCGCGGGGGTGTTCGTCGCCTACTGGCACATCGGCAGACAGAGCACCTACGTCGACGAGTTCACCTACACGCGGGCCGGGTGGGACTACGTGCACGGGGTGCTCACCTCGAACCTGCAGCACCCGCCGACCGGCAAGTACCTGTTCGGCGTCGCACAGCTCGTGTTCGGCGAGGGCGTGCTCGGGCCCCGTCTCGTCGCCGCGACGGCCTCGTTCGGCACCGGAATCGTCCTGTTCGCCTGGCTCCGGCGTCCGATCGGGTACTGGGGCGCCGTGCTCGCCGCCGGGCTCTGGTGGCTCACGCCGCGTGCCGACTCGCCGACGTGGGCGGACGTCGCGTCCGGCACGGCCGCACGGATCGATCGGCTCGCCCTCCTCGAACCGCTGATGACCTTCTTCGCCGTGGCGGCGCTCGCCGCGGCCTGGCAGTGGGCGACCCGACCCCGACGCGCCGCCGACCGGACCACGGCCTGGGACGGCTGGTGGTGGATGGCGCTCGCCGGTGCCCTGCTGGCGCTGTCGGTCACGTCGAAGGTCACCACCACCGTCCTCGTGCTCGCGCTGGTCGCGGTCCCGCTGCTGTTCCGGCGCTGGTCCGGGCTGCTGACCGGGGGCGTCGCGGCCGCCGCGGCGTTCGCCGTGGTGTTCGTCGTCGCGTACGTGCCCGTCGGCGGGGTCCGGGCGATCACCTTCATGATCGAGTTCCAGGGCAAGCACGACACCCGCGGGCACATCATCTCGGTCCTCGGGAAGACGTACATGATCGCGCCGTGGTGGACGAACTTCGTGCGGGTCGTCGAGGGGGTCGGGTGGCCGACGGTCGTCGTGCTCCTGGTCGGCACGGCCGCGGCGTTCGCGATCCGCCCGGACCGGCTCGTCGCGCTCCTCGGGATCGCGCTCGGGATCCTCGTCGTCTTCTACTCGACGGCCAACGTCGCACTGCCGCACTACTACCAGGCGTGGATGCCCTGGATCATCGCGCTCGCCGCGGTCGGGTACACCCGGCTCGCCCGGCTGCGGCCGCCGCTCACGACCGTGGTGGCGCTCCTCGCGGTCGTCGTGACGATCGTCCCCGCGGTCGTCGTGGTGCGGACCGTCGCCGAGACGCGCACCACCGGGTTCGCCCGGCTCGAGGGGGTCCTCGAGGAACGCGGGGTGCCGGACGACGTCCGGGTCCTCGTGTCGGGGTCGGCGCAGCAGTCGTTCGCCGTGTTCATCGGCCGCCGTGGCGCGACCCAGGGGGTGACGCACGGGGACTACGGCGTGCTCGTCGCCGGGATCGACCCGCGGTTCCCGATGGACGACGACCTGCGGGCCTTGCTGCGGGAGCACCCGGAGCGGTTCGAGGAGTTCCGGCTCGACGCGCTGCGGGTGTGGGTCGTGCGGGACGGCCTGGTGATCGAGCGGCGCGGGGACACCGCGACCCTGGTACCCGCCGACCGCGGCTGACCCGACCGCGCAGCCGCGTGCGGCTCAGTCGGTCCGGAGCGTGCCGGCCCCGCCCGCGGCGACGTCCTCGGCCGTCCCGTCCCGCACCACCTCGGGCACATCGTCGCCCGTCGGCACGAGCGACTCGTCGCCGGGGTAGCTCAGGGTGAGCACGGCCTCCTCGATGTACTGGCTCTCCTCGAGGGACTTCTCGACGTCGCGCAACCGCACCGCCACGTGCTCCTCGTTCTCGTTGCCGGTCAGGTCGACCGCGGCGACGAGGTAGACCCGCGAGGGCCCGACGAACTCGAGGTGCAGGTAGGTGACGCGCTCGATCTGCGACCACCCGAGCAGCTCGACGAGCACCGCGTTCTCCAGCTCCGGGGACGTGCTCTCCCCGAGCAGGAACCGGCGGTTGCGGTCGATCAGGACGATCGCGACGACCCCGAGCAGGATCCCGATCGCGATCGAGCCGATGGCGTCGAAGACCGCGAGGCCGGTGACCTGGTGGAGGAACACCCCGAGGAACGCGACCACGAGGCCGATGAGCGCCGCGGCGTCCTCGGCGAAGACGGCACGGAGGGTCGGGTTCGACGACTGCAGGACGTGCCGGAGCACCGGCACCCGCCGCTTCGTCGCCGCGCCGTGCGCCTGCCGGTACGCCTGCAGGAAGCTCGTGCCCTCGAGGCAGAACGACAGCCCGAGGACGATGTAGTTCAGCAGCACGTCCTCGGCCGGCCCGGTGTCCCCGAGCTCGGTGATGCCGTGGTAGATCGAGACGATGGCGCCGGCGGTGAAGAGGCCGAACGCGGCGAACATCGACCAGATGTACGTCTCACGGCCGTAGCCGAGCGGGTGCGCGGTGTCGCGCTTCCTCGAGCCACGCCGTTCGGCGACGAGCAGGAAGATCTCGTTGCCGGTGTCGGCCCACGAGTGTGCGGCCTCGGCGACCATGGACGCCGATCCGGAGATCAGGGAGGCGATCGTCTTGGCGATCGCGACGAGCAGGTTCGCGCCGAACGCGATGACGACGGTGAGCAGGGAATCGGGACGCTCCTGCTGCGCGGGGGCAGCATCTGACGAGGGCATCGCTCCAGCATGCTCCCGTCCGCTAAACTCGTGCACACAGGCGTCGATCCGGCCATCACCGGGGAGCCTCCGGAAGAACCCGGCCGTCAGCACCATCGACCGCCGGCAGTAGAACCGGGCGGACCGGGCCGCGCACGCCCCCGGCAACGAGCGGTCGCCCCGGGTCACCCGAAGCGGCAAGCGAGGTGGTACCGCGGAGCCTGCTCCGTCCTCGTGGTCCTGAGAACCGGCAACCCACAGGAGCCCCGCGGTGCGCTACCCACTTGATTCCGACGCAGACGGCGTCGTCCCGTCGCCGTCCTTCCCCGCCGTCGAGCAGGGGATCCTCGCCTTCTGGAAGGGCGACGGCACGTTCCAGGCGTCGATCGACCAGCGCGAGGGCTGCGACGAGTGGACGTTCTACGACGGCCCGCCGTTCGCCAACGGCCTGCCGCACTACGGCCACCTCCTGACCGGGTACGCGAAGGACGTCTTCCCGCGCTACCAGACCATGCGCGGCAAGCAGGTGCACCGTCGCTTCGGCTGGGACACCCACGGGCTGCCCGCCGAGCTCGAGGCGATGCGCCAGCTCGGCATCACCGAGAAGCACGAGATCGACGAGATGGGCGTCGACGTCTTCAACGCCGCCGCCAAGAAGTCCGTCCTGCAGTACACCGACGAGTGGCAGCAGTACGTCACCCGCCAGGCGCGCTGGGTCGACTTCGAGAACGACTACAAGACCCTCGACGTGACGTTCATGGAGAGCGTGCTGTGGGCGTGGAAGCAGCTCTGGGACAAGGGGCTCGCGTACGAGGGATTCCGGGTCCTGCCGTACTGCTGGAACGACCAGACGCCGCTGTCGAACCACGAGCTGCGCATGGACGACGACGTCTACAAGATGCGCCAGGACCAGTCGGTCACGGTGTCGTTCCCGCTGCTGGGTGCGCGCGCCGAGTCGCTCGGGTTGGCCGGCGTGCGTGCGCTCGCCTGGACGACGACCCCCTGGACCCTGCCCACGAACGCCGCGCTGGCCGTCGGGCCTGCGGTTTCGTACGTGGTGCTGCCCGCCGGTCCAGGAGGCGCGGCTGACGGTGGCACCGCCGGTTCCGTCCACTACCTGCTGGCGTCGGACACCGTGGCCGCCCACGCGAAGGACCTCGGCTACGAGAGCGCCGAGGATGCCGCTGCCGCGGTCGTCCGCACCCTGACGGGTGCGGAGCTCGACGGCGTCGAGTACGAGCGCCTCTTCGACTTCCTCGCGGAGACCGAGGGCATGGAGAACGCCTGGAAGATCCTCGTCGCCGACTACGTCGAGACGGGCGAGGGCACCGGCATCGTGCACCAGGCCCCGGCCTACGGTGCCGACGACCAGGTGGTCTGCGCCGCCGCGGGGATCCCCGTGGTGCTGTCGCTCGACGAGGGCGGTGTCTTCACGTCGCAGTTCGGCGAGGTCGCCGGCATGCTCTGGTCGGACGCGAACAAGCCCCTCACGAAGGCCGTCCGCGACGCCGGGCGGCTGCTCCGCCAGGCGTCCTACGAGCACAGCTACCCGCACTGCTGGCGCTGCCGGAAGCCCCTCATCTACAAGGCCGTGTCGAGCTGGTTCGTCCGCGTGACCGAGTTCCGCGACCGCATGGGCGAGCTCAACCAGGACATCAACTGGGTGCCGGACAACGTCAAGGACGGCCAGTTCGGCAAGTGGGTCGGGAACGCCATCGACTGGTCGGTGTCCCGCAACCGGTACTTCGGCACGCCGATCCCGGTGTGGCAGTCCGACGACCCCGAACACCCCCGCACCGACGTGTACGGCTCGCTCGAGGAGATCGAGCGTGACTTCGGTCGACTGCCTGTGAACGCCGACGGCGAGGTCGACCTGCACCGCCCGTTCATCGACGACCTGACGCGCCCCAACCCGGACGACCCCACCGGGAAGTCGACGATGCGCCGGATCACCGACGTGTTCGACGTCTGGTTCGACTCCGGGTCGATGCCGTACGCCCAGGTGCACTACCCGTTCGAGAACCGCGAGTGGTTCGAGTCGCACAACCCGGCCGACTTCATCGTCGAGTACATCGGGCAGACCCGCGGCTGGTTCTACGTCATGCACGTGCTGTCCACCGCGCTGTTCGACCGGCCGGCGTACAAGAACGTCATCAGTCACGGCATCGTGCTCGGCTCCGACGGCCAGAAGATGTCGAAGTCGCTCCGGAACTACCCGGACGTCTCCGAGGTGTTCGACCGCGACGGTGCCGACGCGATGCGCTGGTTCCTGATGTCGTCGTCGGTCATCCGCGGCGGGAACCTCGTCGTCACGGAAGAGGGCATCCGCCAGGGCGTCCGCGAGTTCCTGCTCCCGCTCTGGTCGACGTACTACTTCTTCACCCTCTACGCGAACGCGTCGGGGGAGTCCGGGTACCAGGCGTCGCGGAGCACGGCGAGCACCGACGTGCTCGACCGCTACCTGCTCGCGAAGACCCGGGTGCTCGTGTCGGACGTGCAGCAGCACCTCGACGCGCTCGACACCCCGCTCGCCGCACAGGCCGTCCGCGACTTCGCCGACGTGCTGACGAACTGGTACGTGCGCCGGTCGCGCGACAAGTTCTGGCTCGGCGCCGAGTCCTCGCCCGAGGCCCGTGCCGCGTTCGACACGCTGTACACCGTGCTCGAGACGCTCACCCGCGTCGCCGCACCCCTCGCCCCGCTCGTGACCGACGCGGTCTGGCGGGGACTGACCGGCGGCCGCAGCGTCCACCTCGAGGACTTCCCCGACGCCGAGGAGTTCCCGGCCGACCAGGCGCTCGTCGACGCCATGGACCGCGTGCGTGACGTCGCCTCGAAGGGGCTCGCGCTCCGCAAGGCCACCGGCAAGCGCGTCCGCCTGCCCCTCGCCACCCTGACGCTCGTGGTGCCCGACCCGGCGGCCGTCGAGCCCTTCGTGGACATCCTCCGCGACGAGCTCAACGTCAAGCAGGTCGTGCTCGAGCAGCAGGAGGAGTCGTCGCTCGGTCGGTACGGCATCGAGCGGAAGCTCACCGTGAACGCCCGTGCCGCCGGACCCCGCATCGGCAAGCAGGTCCAGCAGGTCATCCCGGCCGCCAAGAAGGGCGACTGGACCACGACCGAGTCCGGCGTGACCGTCGGCGGCGTCGACCTCGTCGAGGGCGAGTACACGCTCGACCTCACCGTCGCCGACGACTCCGTGGCGGTGGCGTTCCTCGACGGCGGCGGCTTCGCGGTGCTCGACACCGTGACGGGGCCCGAGCTCGAGGCCGAGGGGCTCGCCCGCGACGTCGTCCGCGCCGTCCAGCAGGCCCGCCGTGACGCCGACCTCGACGTCAGCGACCGCATCGTCCTCACCCTCGGTGCGGACGAGGTCGCCGACGCGGCGGTCCGCACCCACCAACAGCTCATCGCGGGGGAGACCCTGTCGACGAGCGTCGAGATCGTGCCCCTCGGGGCAGACGCCACCACCACCGACGTCGGTGACGGTGCGAAGGTGACCGTGGAGGTGTCACGCGCATGAGCGAGTACCCCGAAGAACCGTCCGAGGACGGCATCGAGATCCCCGTCGGCCCCGCCGGTGCGACGGACCCCGCCGACGCCGTGCCCTACGGTGCGGACGACGACGAGGTCAAGCGCGTCGAGGCGGCCCTGTACGCCCGGATCGGCGAGCAGTCGCCCGAACACCGGCTGTCCGCGACCCGGCGCGCCGTCGAGCTCCTCGGCGACCCGCACCTGTCGTACCCGGTGATCCACCTGACCGGCACGAACGGCAAGACCTCGACCGCGCGCATGGCCGAGAGCATCGTCCGGGCACACGGCCTCCGGACCGGCCTCATGACGAGCCCGCACCTGGTGTCGATCCGGGAGCGCATCGTCATCGACGGCACCCCGATCGCCGCCGACCGCTTCGTGGAGAACTGGGACGACATCGCCCCGATCCTCGAGATGACCGACCAGGAGCTCACCGACAAGGGCGAGCTCCCGCTGACCTTCTTCGAGGCGCTGACCGTCCTCGCCCTGGCGTGCTTCGCCGAGGCTCCGGTCGACGTCGCCGTGATCGAGGTCGGCATGGGCGGCGAGTGGGACTCCACCAACGTCGTGCAGAGCCAGGTGCAGGTGTTCACGCCGATCGCGATCGACCACGCCAAGCAGCTCGGCAGTACCGTCGCCGAGATCGCCCGCACGAAGTCCGGCATCATCAAGCCCTCGTCGTCGATCGTCTCGAGCGCACAGACGCCCGAGGCGCTCGCCGAGCTGCAGCGCGCGGCCGAGCTCACCGAGTCGACCCTCGCGGTCGAGGGGGACGGCTTCCGGCTCATCGACGTGACGCCGGCCGTCGGCGGCCAGCTCATCACCGTGCAGGGCATCGCCGGACGCTACGACGACCTGTTCCTGCCGCTCTTCGGCCGGCACCAGGCCCACAACGCCGCCGTGGCGATCGCCGCCGTCGAGGCCTTCCTCGGCCGCGGCTCGCAGGCCCTCGACGAGGACGTCCTGTCCGAGGGACTCGCCGGTGCGACCAGCCCCGGCCGGCTCCAGCCGATCGCCACGGGTCCGACCGTGGTGGTCGACGCGGCGCACAACCCGCACGGCGCACGCGCGCTCGCCGAAGCGCTCCCCGTGGCGTTCCCGTCCGAGCACGTGGTCGGCGTCGTCGGCATCCTCGGCGACAAGGACGCCCGCGGCTTCGTCCGCGCGCTCAAGGACACCGTCGCGACCTTCGTCGTGACCCAGCCGCCGGGGGAGCGTGCCCTCGACGCGGACGAGTTCGCCCGGGTCGTGGTCGACGAGGTCGGCGAGGACCGGGTCGTCGTCGAGCCGTCGCTCGAGGCCGCCCTCCAGGAAGCCCGTGACCTCGCGGACGACGCCGAGGCGGACGACGCCATGGTGCTCGTCGCGGGCTCGATCGTGATGGTGGGCCGGGTCATGGACCTGGTCCACGCCGAAGGCGGGACGAAGTGACGGACGCGGGCCGCGCCTCCAGGACCCCACGCGCGCCGCGCACCCGTCGGCCGCGACGCGATCGCGGCGCACGGGAGAGCCTGCTGTCGATCACCCTCGTGCTCGAGGCGATCATGTTCTTCTTCCCGATGCTCGTCGTGTTCGGCAAGGGGACGCTCCCGCCGGCGGTCGCGTTCGGCGGTGGCATCGGCTCGATGATCGTGCTGGCACTGGCCTCTCGCCTGACCGGCAACCGCGCCGGTGTAGGGTTCGGGTGGCTGCTGCAGGCGGCCATCCTCGCCACCGGGTTCATCGAACCGTTCATGTTCGCCGTGGCCGTGGTGTTCCTGGCGCTGTGGGTCTTCTGCTTCGTCAAGGGCGGTCAGCTCGACCGTCAGAACGCCGCGAGACGCGCGGCCCTCGGCGAGGACTGACCACCCCGTTCGACCACGAAACACCAGGAGTTCCGCGTGTCCGATCTCGAAGAGACCCTCGTCCTCGTCAAGCCCGACGGCGTCGCCCGCCAGCTCACCGGTGAGATCCTCCGCCGGATCGAGGCCAAGGGCTACGAGATCGTCGACCTGAAGATGGTGACGGCGCCCCGTGACCTGCTCGACGCCCACTACGAGGAGCACCAGGGCAAGCCGTTCTTCGAGCCCCTCGTCGAGTTCATGCAGTCCGGCCCGGTCGTCGCCGTGCGCGTCGCCGGCAACGGCGTCATCGCCGGCTTCCGGTCGCTCGCCGGCACCACCGACCCGACCTCGGCCGCGCCCGGGACGATCCGCGGTGACCTCGGCCGCGACTGGGGCCTCAAGGTGCAGCAGAACCTCGTGCACGGCTCCGACAGCCCAGAGTCGTCGGCGCGCGAGCTCGCGCTCTGGTTCGCCTGAGTCCGGAGGATCGACGCGTGACGAACAACGACCGTCCCTCGAAGAACGAGCGTCGCCAGCACGCCCGTGACGTCGCCCGGCAGCGCGCCGAGGCCGAGAAGCGCCGCAAGCGCCGCAACCGCTGGTTCCTGCAGGGCGGCATCGGCCTCGGGATCATCGCCGTCGCCGCGATCGTCGCGATCGTGGTGGTGAACGTGAACAACCAGCCCGCCGTGTCCGCGGCCGGGCCGAAGAACATGGCGACCGGTGCGATCCAGTTCACCGGTAGCGACGGCACGGTCACCCCCGTGACCTCCGGCGCGGTGTCGGCGAAGGCCACCCCGTCCCCGGTGCCCACCGCCGCCGCCGACGGCAAGGTCCAGGTCACCGAGTACGTCGACTGGGCCTGCCCGGTCTGCAAGCAGTTCGAGGCCGCCTACGCCGACCAGATCCTCGACAAGGTGAAGTCCGGCGACGCGACCCTCGCGATCCAGCCCGTGTCGATCCTCGACCGCAGCTACCAGAACTCGCGGTACGCCAGCCGTGCCGCGAACGCCGCGATGTGCGTCGCGAACTACGCGCCGGACAAGTTCCTCGACGTCCAGACGCAGTTCTTCGACAACCAGCCGGAGGAGGGCACGAAGGGCCTGACGAACGCCGAGATCGCGAAGCTCGTCACGGCTGGTGGCGCGACCGGGTCGAACGTCTCCGAGTGCCTGTCCAGCGAGCGCTTCCGCGGGTGGGTGACGAAGTCCACGAACGCCGTGCTGGCCGATCCGGCACTGCAGGGCACGCAGGGCTTCGGCACGCCGACCGTCCTCGTGAACGGCAAGAAGATCGCCACGCTGACCGACGTGATCACCGAGATCGACGCCGCGTCGAAGTAGCACGCTGGACGACGACGGCCCCCGCTTCCGATCGGAAGCGGGGGCCGTCGTCGTCCGGAGCAGCCGGGACTACGCCTTCCCGCCGTTCTGCTCCACGAACGCGGCGAAGGCGTCCGTGTCGGTGAGGGAACCGTTGTACTGCTTGCCGTTGACGATCACGGTGGGGGTCCCGGTGACCTTGTCGAGCGACGAGTTCGGGATCGGGTCGTTCAGCACCCGGTTCGTCGCGTCGGCAACCCACCCGGCGAACTCCTGGTCCGTGATGCAGGACGCCACGTTCTCGTTCGTCGCCCCGGCGGCCTTCGCCAGTGACGCGAGCTTGTCGTTCGTGAGGCCGCGCGTGCTCTCGGACGGCTGGTTCTCGTAGAGCGACGTGTTGTACGCGAGGAACGCGTCCGGGTCGTAGTTCGCGACGCAGGCCGCGGCGGCGGCCGAACGGGTCGAGTACTTCGAGCCGAGGGACACGCGGTCGAGCAGGTTGAACGGGTGCAGCTCGAGCGTCGCCGAGCCGTCCTTCACCCACTGCTGGATCTGGGACATCTGGCTCGTCTCGAACTGGTTGCAGTACGGGCACATGTAGTCCGAGTACACGGTGATGTTCGCGACCGAGTCGTCCTGCTTCGTCGGGGTCGGCTTCCCGCCCTCCGGCGTCGCCTTCGTGGTGACGGGGACGATCTGCCCGTTCGAGCCCGTCAGGAGCACACCGTCGCTCGCCATGTTCTTCGGCCCGGGGCCGGCGGGTTGCACGGAGTTCGCGACGACCACGACGACGATCGCGGCGACCGCGAGCGCGCCGACGATGATGCCGCTGATCCCCAGGGTCTTGTTGCGGCGTCGACGCGCCTGCTCCTTCGCGCGGGCGAGGCGTGCGCGCTCCCGCGCCGCCTCCCGCCGGGCCTTCTTGCTCTCGTTCTCGCTCATCGCCATCGAGCGTAGGTCGTGCCGGTGGGCCGATCGGCCGATCTGGCTGGGAAGGACCCAGGAATTCGATGACGCGTCATCGGCAACGCTCAGCGGGCGCTCAGAAGGAGGAGAGGACCCGCGGGAACACGATGAGGATCGACACGGCGATGAACAGGTAGTTCGCCAGCGGGAAGGCCCAGCAGAAGGGCAGCAGGGTCCGACCGAGCCGCTGGGCGCCGGCGCCGAAGCGTCCCTGCGCGGCGTTCCAGATCGTGAACACCCAGAACATCGGGATCGTCATCGACCACACGAGCATGCACCACGGGCAGAGCGCGCCGATGAACCAGACGGTCTGGGTGAAGAGCCACGTGACGAAGACCCACGCCAGGAACACGCCCGCGTTGAACGCGATCCAGAACCAGCGCGAACCGTTGCGGAACCCGGCGAGGAGCATGACCGCGACGGCGATCGGCGCGACGAAGCCCATGACGCCGAGCAGCGGGTTCGGGAACCCCAGCAGGTGCCCCTGCCAGCTGGCCATCACGTCCGAGCAGTTGATGAACGGGTTGACGTCGCAGGACAGCACTGCCTGGGGGTGTGCGTACTTCTCGAACTCGTCGATGACCAGTCGGAACGCCCCGTACAGGCCGACGGCACCGGTGATCAGGAGGAAGACGCCCATGGCGATCGGACGGCGGACGGCAGGTGCTGGCGTGCTCACGGCGTCATCATCGCATGCTCGATCCGGTCCTTTCCCGGTGCGGCATGCGATAATCCCTGGAGGTCGTGCGGCCATCCGCACGACGACGAAAGCTTTCCGGGCCCAGCCCGGACGATCAGGTGCGGTGAGAGCGCACCGTGACCGGGACGCGCGCGACGCGACGGTCACAAGACAGCGAACGCGGGGGCGTGGTCGCCACCCGCTACAACTACAGAATTCCCGCCGTCCGGACAGGATGCGAGCGGGGTCAAGGAGTGCACCAGGTCCATGGTGGAGCAGAACAACGACAACACGAACAACGAAGAAGTCGCACCGAAGCGTCGAGGCCGCCTGTTCGGCGGTCGGCGCGCCCGGTCGGCCGGCCAGGAGGCACGGGGTGACGCCGCGCAGACCGGTCCCGTCGAGCAGGTGACCGGGTCTCCGGCGGACGGCACGTCCGACGCCGGCGCGGCGACGCTCGCGGTGACGGACGCAGCGCCGGACGCCGGGGGAGCGCCGGAGGCGCCCACCGTGTCGGTCGCGGTCGAGGCGACCGCCGGCGGCGACGAGCCGCACGACGTGAGCACCCTCACGGGCGACCTGCCGGTCATCACGGCCGGTGACGACACCGAGACCGCAGCCGCACCGGCCGCGACGGTCGAGGCGGACGCGAGCAGCGCCTCCAGTCCGGCGGAGCCCGTCGACGAGCCGTTCGTCCCCAAGGCGACGAGCACGCTCAGCCTGATCTTCCACGCCCCGGTCCTGCCGGACCTGCCCGAGCGCGCGCCCCGTCACGACGAGGACGACGACGACGAGCAGGGCGGCGGACGCCGTCGGTCGCGTCGCCGCGGCACGAGCGCCGACCGCGAAGGCCGTGAGCCGCGCGAACCGCGCGAGCCGCGGGACCACCAGGAGCCCCGCCGCCGCGAGGTCGAGTACATCACCGAGCCGCAGAAGGTGAAGGGCTCGACCCGGCTCGAGGCGAAGAAGCAGCGCCGCCGCGACGGGCGCGATGCCGGTCGTCGTCGCCAGGTCGTCACCGAGGACGAGTTCCTCGCCCGCCGCGAGAGCGTCGACCGGCAGATGATCGTCCGGTCGAGCGCCTCGAAGATCGAGATCGGCGTGCTCGAGGACGGGGTCCTCGCCGAGCACTACGTGACGAAGTCGCACAACGTGTCGCTCATCGGCAACGTCTACCTCGGCAAGGTGCAGAACGTCCTGCCCTCGATGGAGGCGGCGTTCGTCGACATCGGTCGCGGTCGCAACGCCGTGCTGTACGCGGGCGAGGTCGACTGGAACTCGGTCGACACCGGCAACCACGGGCGTCGGATCGAAGCCGCGCTCAAGCCGGGCGACAAGGTCCTCGTGCAGGTCACGAAGGACCCGGTCGGGCACAAGGGCGCCCGTCTGACGAGCCAGGTCTCGCTGCCGGGCCGCTACCTCGTGTACGTGCCGAACGGCTCGATGAACGGCATCTCGCGCAAGCTGCCGGACACCGAGCGTGCGCGCCTCAAGAAGATCCTCAAGGAGGTCCTCCCGGAGCACGCGGGCGTCATCGTCCGCACCGCCGCCGAGGGCGCGACCGAGGAGCAGCTCACCCGCGACGTGCAGCGGCTCACCAGCCAGTGGGAGGCGATCCAGAAGAAGGTCGCGAACGGCCAGGCGCCGGTCATGCTCCACTCGGAGCCGGACCTGCTCGTGAAGATCGTCCGCGACGTCTTCAACGAGGACTTCACCAAGCTCATCATCGACGGCTCCGCGGCGCGCGAGACGATCGACGAGTACCTCACCGCGGTCGCGCCGGACCTCAAGGACCGCGTCGAGATCTACGACGGCCCGGACTCCTTCGAGGAGTACCGCCTCAACGAGCAGATCGAGAAGGCCCTCGACCGCAAGGTCTGGCTGCCCTCCGGTGGTTCGCTCGTGATCGACCGCACCGAGGCCATGACGGTCGTCGACGTCAACACGGGGAAGTTCGTCGGGTCCGGCGGCAACCTCGAGGAGACCGTCACGAAGAACAACCTGGAAGCGGCCGAGGAGATCGTCCGCCAGCTCCGCCTGCGGGACATCGGCGGCATCATCGTCGTCGACTTCATCGACATGGTGCTCGAGTCGAACCGCGACCTCGTGCTGCGTCGACTCGTCGAGTGCCTCAGCCGTGACCGGACGAAGCACCAGGTCGCCGAGGTCACCTCGCTCGGCCTCGTGCAGATGACCCGCAAGAAGATCGGCGTGGGGCTCCGCGAGTCCCTCGACGAGGTCAACGCCAAGGTCAACGACAACAACGCCGACCCGGGGCCGTCGAAGAGCCGTCGCAAGAGCCGCGGTGGGGCCGGCAACGGCGGGTCCAACGGTGGGAACGGTTCGAACGGTTCGAACGGTGGGAACGGGTCGAACGGCGGGTCCGGCAACGGTTCGTCGTCGAACGGCTCGTCGCACGCGCACCAGATCACGGACGACGTGAAGAGCGCGCTGTCCCGGATCGCCGCATCGACCATCCCGCACGAGGAGCACGACGGGGCTGCGACCCCGGCTTCGGCGTCCTCTGCAGTGTCGGCGGGTTCGGCGGCATCGGCTGCATCGGCGGCATCGGCGCCGGAGGCTCCCGCCGCGGAGTCTGGTCCGGACACCGGCGCGTCGCAGTCCGAGCACGGCGAGCAGTCGTCGGGCTCGAAGCGCCGACGTCGCCGTGGTGGCCGCGGTGCCGGTGCGCCCGAGACGACGGCGGACACCGCGTCCGGCTCGTCCTCGACGCCCGATGCGCCGTCCGCGCCCGAGCAGGGCACCTCGGCGGCTGCCGCTCCGGCTGCTGCGGCTCCGGCTGCGGTGGCTCCGGTCGCTGCTGCTCCCGTCGTCGAGGACGCGCCGGCCAAGGCGCCGACCCGCCGTCGGGTGAGCTCGAGCGCCCCGGTGACCCCGGCCGAGACCTCGGTCGCGATCCTCGACATCCCGATCGCCGCCACGAAGCGCGAGCCGCGCCAGGTCAGTGGGGACGCCGAGTCCCTGCTCGACTCCGTGCTGCAGGCGCTCCCGGAGCCCAAGCAGCCGGGGCAGGGCCGTTCGCGGTCCCGTCGCGTCTCGTCCCCGAGCATCAGCGCACCGGCGACGGCCGAGGGTGACGACACCGACGACGGCGCCGTGATCCTGGGGAACTGACGATGTCGAACCCCGGCGATCCGCAGCGGTCGCAGCACGATCGTGGGTACTACGGCGCGGGCTGGTCCCAGCCCGCGCCGCCCGCCGGTGCCCCGCAGCAGCCGGGCGGAGCGTACGGGGGACCGCAGCAGTCCGGTGCCCCGTACGGCGGGCCACAGCAGCCCGGCGTTCCGTACGGTGCGCCGCAGGGCGGCCCGTACCGCGGGCCGCAGTACGGCGGGTCCTCGCCGGCTCCGCGGCCGCCGCGGACGCCGGCGGATCCGCGTCGGGCCTTCGCTCCGGGAGCGTCGGTCACGAACACGGCCGGCGCACTCATCGCCGTCGTGTCGATCGTCCTCGTGGAGTTCGTCTCGGGGCTCGTCGGCCTGCTCGGCGCCTCGTTCGTGGTGCACCCGTTCGCGAGCTACGGCGCGGGCGGCAGTCTGGTCGGCGGGTTCGTGTCCGGGGTGTTCGCCACGCCGTTCCCGTTCTACGCCGGGGCCTTCCTCGCGCTGGCGTTCCTCACGCCCGTCGACCGACGGAGCCCGCTGCCGACGGTGCTCCTCCGCGCCGTGCTCGCCGGGGCCGCTGGGACGATCGCCCTGGCGCTCGTCGGGGTCTTCACGGGCACGTTCAGCGCCGTCCGCTCGGGAGGCGCCCAGCTCCTCATCGACGTCGTCACCCGCCCGCTGCAGTCCGGTGTGCCGTTCACCCTGATGCTCATCGCGACGTCGACCGCGGCGTGGCTCTGGCTCGGGCGGCCAAGGGGCGGACGTCGTGCGCCCGGAGCACCCGGCACGCCCGGGACGGTCCGACCGGCCGACGCGGTGCCGCCGGCGACCGTGCAGCCGTCGTCGCAGCAGGGTCAGCAGGGTCAGCGGGGTCAGCCGGGGGCGCAGGGGGCCCAGGTGCCGCCGTACGCGCCGCCGCAGCCCCCGTCGAACCCCTGGGGTGGTCCGGCGCCGCGCTGAGCCGCTGAGCGGCCGCGTGCGGCTCGTGGCCGTGTGCCGGGCGCCGTGTGCCGCGCGCCGCGCACCGACGTGGTGCGACATGGTCGAGGTCGTCCGACGTCGACCATGTCGCACGTTGCGTGCGCCGTCCGTTGCGGACGCGGGGGTGCGACATCGCCGACGTCGTCCGACCTCGGCGATGTCGTTCGGCCTCGCCACGCGCGACGGCGCCGCACCGCCGCGCCACGCCACGCCCGGGAGTCGGCCGCGCGCCGAGGGAGCTGCCCGCGGGGCGGGGGTGCGCCGCGCCTCCTGGACCGCCGCGCGCCACCGCGCCGTGCCGCGTGCGAGGTGCCGGGCAGGGCGCGAGGGAACGACCGTCGCACCCAGCACGGGACATCGCACCGTGCGTGGGCGGCCGCGCGCTCAGAACGTGTGCTTGTCCCGCTGGGCGACCCGCAGCCCGCTGCCGATCAGGCGCAAGACCAGCTCCCGCCCGGTGACCGCCGTGGCCCCCGCGGCGACGAGTTCCTCGTAGCGCGACAACGGCACGTCGTAGTGGTCGTGGTCGAACGCACGGCGTGGGATACCGACGCGTCCAGCGAACTCGTGCAGCTCGTCGTATGATGTGTCACTGACGAGGTGCGACCACAGAGTGTCGTGTGCGGGCCACGTCGGCGGGTCGATCATCACGGTCACACGGCAATCGTACGTGTGTCGCCGTTTGACCGGACCTGGGGGCATCGAGTATTCTCGATCCCTGGTGTCAGCGGGCCGTTCTGCCTGCGTCGCCGATCGGGCCCGGCCCTCCGGGAACCGCTCGTGCAGAAGTGGGCACCCGAGACTTCCCTCAAGCAGAGTTACGTAAGGATTTCCACGTGGTTTACGCAGTAGTGCGCGCCGGCGGCCGTCAGGAGAAGGTCGAGGTCGGCACGATCATCACGATCGACCGTGCCAAGGCCGACGACAAGGGCAACATCGACCTCGCCCCGGTGCTCCTCGTGGACGGTGACAAGATCACGTCGGCGGCTTCCGAGCTCGCCAACGTGACGGTCACCGCCGAGGTGCTCGAGGACCTCCGCGGTCCGAAGGTCGTCATCCAGAAGTTCAAGAACAAGACCGGGTACAAGAAGCGTCAGGGTTTCCGCGCTGAGCTCACCCGCGTCAAGATCACCTCGATCGCGTAAGGCGGGAGTAGAAGATGGCACACAAGAAGGGTGCGAGCTCCACTCGCAACGGTCGTGACTCGAACGCACAGCGCCTCGGCGTGAAGCGCTTCGGTGGCGAGGTCGTCAACGCCGGTGAGATCATCCTCCGCCAGCGCGGTACCCACTTCCACCCGGGCGCCAACGTCGGCCGCGGTGGCGACGACACGCTGTTCGCCCTCTCGGCCGGTGCGGTCGAGTTCGGCACCAAGGGCGGCCGCAAGGTCGTCAACATCGTCAACGCGTAAGCAGTTCGACGATCTGACTCTGCGGGAGGGGCGGGCCACGTGCCCGCCCCTCCCGTTCTTTCGTTGCAACACCAAGGAGTGGACCCATGGCGACCTTCGTCGACCGCGTGACCCTGCACCTCACCGCGGGGAACGGCGGCAACGGCTGCGTGTCGGTCCGCCGTGAGAAGTTCAAGCCGCTGGCCGGCCCGGACGGCGGCAACGGCGGTGACGGTGGGGACATCGTCCTCGTCGCCGACCCCCAGGTGACGACCCTGCTCGGCTACCACCGCTCGCCGCACCGTTCCTCCAAGAACGGGCAGCCCGGCATGGGCGACATGCGGAGCGGCACCAGCGGTGAGACGCTCGAGCTCCCGCTGCCGATCGGCACCGTCGTGTACGACGAGAACGGCGACGTCCTCGCGGACATGACCGAGCCGGGCATGCGCGTCGTCATCGCCCCCGGCGGTCAGGGTGGTCTCGGCAACGCCGCGCTCTCGACCACCAAGCGCAAGGCCCCCGGGTTCGCGCTGCTCGGCACCGAGGGCTGGGCCGGTGACGTCAGTCTCGAGCTGAAGACCATCGCCGACGTCGCCCTCGTCGGGTTCCCGAGCGCCGGCAAGTCCTCGCTCATCGCCGCGATCTCCGCCGCGAAGCCGAAGATCGCCGACTACCCGTTCACGACCCTCACGCCGAACCTCGGCGTCGTCGAGTCCGGATCCACCCGCTTCACCGTCGCCGACGTCCCCGGTCTGATCGAGGGCGCGTCGGAGGGCAAGGGCCTCGGCCTCGAGTTCCTCCGTCACGTCGAGCGCTGCGAGGCACTCCTACACGTGATCGACTGCGCCACGCTCGACCCCGGCCGTGACCCGATCAGCGACCTCGACGTCATCCTCGGCGAACTCGAGCGCTACCCGGTCCCCGATGGGCAGGTGCCGCTGCTCGAGCGCCCGCAGATGATCGCGCTCAACAAGGTCGACGTGCCCGAGGCCGAAGAACTCGCCGCCTTCGTGCGCGACGAGCTCGAGGGCCGTGGCTACCGCGTCTTCCCGATCTCGACCGCGTCCCGCAAGGGCCTGCGCGAGCTGACGTTCGCGCTGGCCGACGTCGTGGAGCAGGCCCGCGCCTCCCGTGCCGCCGAGCCGGTGGCCGAGCGCATCGTCCTCCGCCCCAAGGCGGTCGACGACAAGCCCTTCACCATCCGCGCCGAAGGCGGCGAGGAGCACCGCTTCTACCGCATCCGCGGTGCGAAGCCGGAGCGCTGGGTGCAGCAGACCGACTTCACCAACGAAGAGGCGATCGGCTACCTCGCCGACCGCCTGGCGAAGCTCGGCGTCGAGGACGGCCTGTTCAAGGCCGGAGCCGTCGCCGGGTCCACCGTCGTCATCGGTGGCGACGGCGGCACCATCTTCGACTGGGAGCCCACGCTCACCTCGACCGCGGAGCTCATCACGAGCGCCCGCGGGACCGACGCCCGGATCGGCGCGACCTCGCGTCCGACCCGCAACGAGCGTCGCGAGGAGTACTTCGAGCGCATGGACGCCAAGGCCGCGGCGCGTGCCGAGCTCGAGCAGGAGCGCATCGCCGGGCTGTGGGCGGAGGACGGAGACCTGTCTCCTGCCGAAGCCGACCGGGACGACAGGGGCTGACCACGGCATGACCGACACGACCGCACGCACCGACCTCGGACCCGTCACCCGGCGCGAGGACATCCCGCGTGCCAAGCGGATCGTGGTCAAGGTCGGGTCGTCGTCGGTCAGCGGTGACAACACCGGGCAGATCGCACCGCTCGTCGACGCCATCGTGGCAGCGCACGCCCGGGGGACCGAGGTCGTCCTCGTGTCCTCCGGCGCCATCGCCACCGGGTTCCCGTTCCTCGGGCTCGAGGGCCGCCCCGACGACCTCGCCACCCAGCAGGCCGCCGCCGCGACCGGGCAGAACGTCCTGATGTTCCGGTACCAGAAGGAACTCGACCGGCACGCGGTCGTCGCGGCGCAGATCCTCCTGACCGCTGGGGACCTGCAGAACCCGACGCACCGGGTGAACGCGCAGCGGGCCATCGACCGGCTGCTCGCGCTGCGGGTGCTGCCGATCGTGAACGAGAACGACACCGTGGCGACGCACGAGATCCGCTTCGGGGACAACGACCGGCTCGCGGCGCTCGTGGCCCGGCTGCTCGGGGCCGATGCACTCGTGCTGCTGTCCGACGTGGAGTCGCTCTACACGCGGCCCCCGGAGCAGCCCGGCGCGGCGCCGATCACGCACGTGCCGTTCGGCGACGAGCTCGCCGGGGTCACGTTCGGGTCGATCGGTGCCGCGGGCGTGGGGACCGGGGGAGCGGGGACGAAGGTCGCTGCCGCCCGGCTCGCGGCCGAGGCCGGCACGGCGGTGCTCGTGACGGCGACGGCGCTCGTGGAGCGGGCGTTGGCGGGGGAGCCGGTCGGGACCTGGTTCGAGGCGGCGGCGCGGGGCTGACGGGTTCGGTTCGGTTCGGTTCGTTCGGTTCGGTTCGGTTCGGTTCGGGAGGCGCGGGTCGGCTTCGACGCGCCGCTCACGTCCGCCGAGGGGGCATTGTTCGTCACGCTCGGCGCCTCCGAGCGACGGATTCCGCGACCTCGGCGGCACGCCTGCGGCGTGTCGTGCCCGCTCGCGGGGCGCGCGGACCGAGTGGTGAGGGCGCTGCGGGCGTGTGCTGACTCCTCCACAAGAGCCGCGCCTCCAGGGCCCTCCACAGGTGAGCCGGACCGCCGTCATGTGGCGGACCCCCGCGCCTAGAATCGAGCCATGTCGCTGACCGCATCCGCCCCGACCCTGACCGACAAGCTCGTCGCTGCGCGCGACGCGGCGTCGGTCCTCGCCACGGCGACGACCGCGGTGAAGGACGCGGCGCTCCTCGCGATCGCGGCGGGCGTGCGACAGGCGACGGACGAGATCGTCGCGGCCAACCACGAGGACCTCTTGGCGGGCGAGGAGAGCGGGCTCTCGTCCGGGCTCCTCGACCGGCTGCGGCTCGATCCCGTCCGCATCGACGCCCTCGCCGCCGCGGTCGAGCACGTCGTCGGCCTCACCGACCCGGTCGGGCAGCACGTCCGCGGGTCGCGGTTGCCGAACGGGCTGCAGCTCTCCCAGGTGCGGGTGCCGTTCGGGGTCGTCGGCGCGATCTACGAAGCGCGGCCGAACGTCACGGTCGACATCGCCAGCCTCGCGCTGAAGAGCGGCAACGCGGTCGTGCTCCGGGGCGGCTCGGCGGCGCAGCGCACCAACGCGGTGCTCGTCGCCCGGATCCAGGACGCCGTCGCCTCGGCTGGGTTGCCGCGCGAACTCGTGCAGACGATCGACGAGTTCGGGCGTGCCGGCGCGACCGCCCTGATGCGGGCGCGCGGGCTCGTCGACGTGCTCATCCCGCGGGGCAGCGCGTCACTGATCCAGACCGTCGTGACCGAGTCGCAGGTGCCCGTGATCGAGACGGGTGCCGGGGTCGTCCACGTGTTCCTCGACGAGTCGGCCCCGCTCGACCGGTCGATCGACATCGTCCTGAACAGCAAGGTGCAGCGGCCCAGCGTGTGCAACGCGCTCGAGACGCTCCTCGTGCACGAGCGGGCGGCCGACCGGCTCCTGCCCGCGCTGGCCGACCGGCTGCGGGCCGCCGGCGTCACGCTCCGCGGTGACGACGCCACGCGGGTGCTCGTGCCCGGTGTGCTCCGGGCGACGGACGACGACTGGGCGACCGAGTCGATGGACCTCGACCTGTCCGTCCGGGTGGTGCCCGACGTCGATGCGGCGATGGCGCACATCGCGCGCTGGTCGACGCACCACACCGAGTCGATCGTCACGAACGACGTCGACACGGCCGAGCGCTTCCTGGCCGAGGTCGACTCCGCGGTCGTGATGGCGAACGCCTCGACGCGGTTCACCGACGGCGGGGAGTTCGGGTTCGGTGCCGAGGTGGGGATCTCCACGCAGAAACTGCATGCTCGTGGGCCGATGGGGCTGCCCGAGCTGACGAGCACCAAGTGGATCGTGCGCGGGCAGGGACAGATCCGCGGCTAGACTGAACGGCGAATTCCCCCGACCGAACGGAGCATCGGATCAATGACCTTCCTCGCAGAAGCCGCTGAGCACGCCTCGGGGGTCCCCGCGTACGTGTTCCCGCTCGTCGGTGCCCTCTTCTTCGCGTTCCTCGGGTTCGTGACCTGGAGCTTCCGCGACGTGGCCTACCGCCACTCGCACAAGTTCGAGGCCACGCGCACCCACGAGACGGGTGTCGACGAGTTCGGTCGCGCCGAGCACTGACCCGCGACTCCATGCTCGAGAGCACGGGGCGGCCTCGCATCGGCGTGATGGGTGGCACGTTCGACCCGATCCACAACGGCCACCTCGTGGCAGCGTCCGAGGTGGCGCGCGCGTTCGACCTCGACGAAGTGGTCTTCGTCCCCACGGGGCAGCCGTACATGAAGTCCGGTGTGACCGACGCCGAGCACCGCTACCTCATGACCGTCGTCGCTACGGCGTCGAACCCGATGTTCACCGTGAGCCGCGTGGACATCGACCGCCCGGGCCCGACCTACACCGTCGACACGCTGAAGGACCTGCACGAGCAGCGACCCGACGCGCAGCTGGTCTTCATCTCCGGCGCAGACGCCGTCCAGCAGATTGTCGACTGGAAGGACCATGATGGCCTCTGGGACCTCGCGCACTTCGTCGCTGTGACACGTCCGGGACACGCCTTGAGCATCACGGGTCTGCCCGAACGAGACGTAAGCTTGCTCGAAGTTCCCGCGCTGGCAATATCGTCGACCGACTGCCGCGACCGGGTGAGACGTGGTTTCCCCGTGTGGTACTTGGTCCCCGACGGTGTCGTCCAGTACATCTCCAAGCACCATCTGTATCGGAGCGTTGCATGAGTTCGTCCGACGCGCAGCCGCCCCTGTCGCGGCGCCAGGCGCGCGAGCGGGAGCGTGCCGCCGCGGGCGGTGCGCAGCCCGTGACGCCGCCCCCGACCGTCGCCGCCCCGGCCGAGCAGCCGGAAGTGCGCCACCGTCCCGGCAGCCACGTCGCTCCCGCCCCCGGCGCACCCGCACAGTCCGCCGTGCCGTCGTCGGCCTCGTCGCCGTCGTCCGCCGGCTCCGGTGTGCCGTCGATGCCCCCGGCCTCGGCGACCGAGATCGTCCCCGGCTCGGGCGGACTCACCCGTCGGCAGATCCGGCAGCTGCGCGCGGCCGAGGGACAGGCGATCCAGCCCGTCCCGCTGCAGAACCCGACCCCGCAGTCGTCCGACCGCACCGTCGAGGACGTCCTCGGCTCGGTCGACGCGCTGCACGGTGGACCGGAGCGCCCCGGCACGCCGGACGCGACGGGCACGTCGGCCGCCGCCGAGCCCGAGCCGCTCGCGCAGGAGTCCTCCGTCGACCCCGAGCCCTCGGCCGAGACGGTCGTGCTCGACCAGGCGGCCGTGGCGCAGGCGACCGAGGCGGACGGATCGCCCGACGCGATCGAGCCCCTCGAGGAAGCCGCCGCCCACAGCGAAGAGCCGCGTCGCCACCGTTCGACCTGGGCCCCGCCCGAGGCCACCGAGCCGTCGGACACCGAAGCCGACTCGGACACGCCGGACACGCCGGACGCGCCGGGCACACCGGATGCTCCGGACACGCTGGGCGCCCCGGACGTCCCTGCCACGGCGCAGCGGACCCCGATCCAGTCCTCCACGCCGGCGGTGTTCCCGCTCTCGCTGGACGAGGACGACACGAACGAGGTCCCGGTCCAGAACGCCGCCCAGCCCGCGCGCGCCGCCTCGGCACCCACGTCGAGTGGCGCGCCCTCGTCCGCCGGCGATGGTGAAGCCGATGCCCCCCGCGTGCCGGCCTCGTTCCAGCGTCCGGCCGAGCCGAAGCCCCTCACGACCGCGTTCGAGCCGCCCGTCGGCCACTGGTCGCAGCAGGCGCACGACTCGAACGACGCCGAGGTCCACGACGAGGAGACCGGCACGCGCCGCGTCGCCGTGACCAACACGAACGCGATCATCCTGCCGAACTCGGCCCTCGCCGACCCGACGGGCGCGCTGAACGCCACGGGCGAGGTCATCCTCACCGGCTCGATCGACCTGCCGGCGTCGCTGTCCTCGACCGGATCGCACCGGCCGATCGACGGTGCCGAGGTCGACCGCCTGCTCGAGCAGCACGACGAACAGCCCGACACGGACGCCAGCCCGGTCCGTGCCAGCCGTGCGGTGTCGAGCCACACCTCGACGCGGCAGGTCGTCCTCGCGGCGGCCAAGCCGAAGGAGTCGCGCACGCCACTCATCCTCGGCGTGACGGTCGGTGCCGTCGGCGTCGCCGCTGCAGCCGTCATCATCGTGGCCCTCGTCACGACCCACACGTTCTGAGTCCTCCCCACCGCGCACGGCCTGGCCGTGTGTCGGTGGGTGGCTTATGATCGTGACCCATCAAGCGATCCGGCAGCCTGCCAGGTCGACCGACCGGAAGGAATCCGTGACCGCCTCCTCACGCGCAGTGGAACTCGTGCAGATCGCCGCCCAGGCGGCCGACGCCAAGCAGGCCGAGGACCTCGTCGCCCTCGACGTGACCGGGCCGCTGCAGCTCACCGACGTGTTCCTGCTCGCGACCGGCCGGAACGAGCGCAACGTGCTCGCCATCGCGGACGAGATCGAAGAGCGCCTCCTCGAAGCCGGGGCCAAGCCGCTCCGTCGTGAAGGCCGGAGCGAGGGCCGCTGGGTCCTCATCGACTTCGGCGACATCGTCGTGCACGTCTTCCACGAAGAAGACCGTCAGTACTACTCGCTCGAGCGTCTCTGGTCGGACTGCCCGACCATCCCGCTCGAGCTCCCGGTGGACCACACCGCGTAGGTGCGACGCGCCCGGGTGGCGGCGACGATTTCGTCACCCGGCGTTCGCATGGTGTACGCTTCTATGGTGCCTCCGGGGAACGGAGGCACACTGAAGTCGGTGGGAACACCAACACTTCGGGTCTGTGGCGCAGCTGGTAGCGCACCTGCATGGCATGCAGGGGGTCAGGGGTTCGAGTCCCCTCAGATCCACCATCACCCCCGCGGTTCTCCGGAACCGCGGGGGTCTTCTCGTTCCGGGGACGCGCGCCCGAGGCGATCCGGCTCCCGCGTCCCCAGTACGCTGAGCGCATGAGCAGCGACGCACCCCTGTCCGGTTCCGCCCTGACGATCACCGCCGGCGGCTACACGGCCGAGATCGCCTCGGTGGGGGCGACACTGCGGACGTTCCGGTTCGAGGGACGCGACCTGGTCGTGCCGTTCGACGCCGACGAGGTCCGCCCGGCCTTCCGCGGAGCCGTCCTGGCGCCGTGGCCGAACCGGGTCGTCGACGGGAAGTACACGTTCGGCGGGACCGAGCACGAGCTCGCGCTGACCGAGCCGAAGCGACAGCACGCGCTGCACGGACTGGTCGCCTGGACCGACTTCCGGATCGTCGCCCACGAACCGGACCGCGCGGTCCTCGGCACGACGGTGCCCGCCCAGGACGGGTACCCGTTCCGCGTCGAGGTGCTCGTCGAGTACCGCGTCGACGGCGAGGGGCTGCACACGACGATCACCGGCACGAACACCGGTGCCGACGCGGCACCGTGGGGGACCGGTCCGCACCCGTACCTCGTCGCCGGCGAGGGGCGTGTCGACGACTGGACCCTGACGCTGCCGGCGGCCGAGGTGCTCGAGGTCACCGAGGACCGCCTCGTCCCGACGGGCCTCGCGCCGGTGCACGACGAGTTCGACCTGCGCTCCGCGACGCGCATCGGCGACCGGTTCATCGACCACGCCTTCACCGGGTTCGACCGCGACGCCGACGGCACCGCGACGATCGTCCTCACCGCCGCCGACGGCCGCGGTGTCCGTGCCTCGTTCGGCCCGGAGTGCGGCTGGGCGCAGGTGCACACCGCCGACCACGTCGTGCCGGAGTACCACCGTGCGGGTCTCGCGGTCGAGCCGATGACCTGTGCGCCGGACGCTTTCAACGCCGGGTCCGACGCCGGACTCGTCGTGCTCGAGCCCGGGTCCTCGTCGGCGGCCTCGTGGACGATCGCGGCGGTCTGACGGCAGCACCCGCGTCCGCCCGGATCGAGGTCCGGCGGCTGCCGTCGACTCCCGACCTCGGCGCCCTCGCCGCCGCGTCCGGCGCCGAGGTGGTCTGGCTCGACTCCTCGCTGCCGGCCGGTTCGCCCCCGCCCGCGCACGCCCGTGCCCGGTGGTCGGTCCTGGCGCTGACGGACGGCCCGTTCGCAGCGCGGTTCCGGCACGAGACGCGACGGGCGTTCGTCGAGACGACCCCGGCGTCCCGATCGTGGTTCGGGGGCGTCGCGACCGCCGAGGGATCGGACCGACCCGCCTTCGCGGTCCTCACCGAGTTGCTCGCGCGCACCCCGGTGCTGCCGGAACCGGTCGCGGGCTGCGGCTTCGCGCTCGGCTGGGTCGGGTTCCTCGGCTACGAGCTCGGTCGCGAGTCGGGCGGCGTCGACCGGACGGCCGAGGGGCACGCGGACGCGGACCTGCGGTTCGTCGACCGCGCGGTGGTCGTCGACGCCGCCGGTGACGCCTGGGCACTCGCCCTGGCGAGCGATGCGGAACCCGGGGCCAGCGCGCGGAACCGCGCATGGCTGGAGACGGTGACCGCCCCGGTCACGCGGGTCGACGTCGACGACGGGGCCCCGTTCCTCCCGGGCCCCGCTCCGGCGACCGGGCGCGTCACGCGCGCCGCCTACGAGACGGCGGTGGACGCGTGCCGCGCGGAGATCCGTGCGGGCAACGCGTTCCAGGTGTGCCTCACGACCGCCTTCGCGGTGCCGCCGGTCCAGGAGGCGCGGCGGGGCTCCGTCACGGACCCCCACCTGACCGAGTACCTGCGGCTGCGCGCGGCGGACCCCGTCCCGTTCGGTGCGTACCTGCGGCTCGGCCCGCTGCGCGTGGCGAGCCGTTCTCCTGAGCGGTTCCTGCGGATCGATGCGTCCGGGACGGTGTCCGCGGAGCCGATCAAGGGGACCCGTCGGCGTTCCGACTACCCTGTGGAGGACGAAGCGGTCCGTGCCGGACTCGCCGTGAGCGCGAAGGACCGAGCCGAGAACGTCATGATCGTCGACCTGCTCCGGAACGACCTGCTCCGGACGGCGGTACCGGGGTCGGTGCACGTCGACCGGCTCTGCGACGTCGAGACCTACGCGAGCGTGCACCAGATGGTGTCGACGATCGGTGCGGTCCTGCCCGAGGGGACGTCGCGGGCAGCCGTGGTGCACGCCGCGTTCCCGCCGGGGTCGATGACCGGCGCGCCGAAGATCAGTGCCATGGGGATCGCGGATCGGCTCGAGGACGGGCCTCGCGGGCTGTACTCGGGTGCGATCGGGTACTTCTCGGCCAGCGGCGCGGTCGACCTGTCGGTGGTGATCCGCACACTGGTGACGGTCATCGACGACCGGGGCACGGTGCGGTCGCGGTCGTTCGGTGCCGGCGGCGCGGTGACGTGGTCGTCGGTCGCCACGGACGAGGCGGACGAGGTCGAGACGAAGACGCGCTCGGTGCTCGCCGGTGTGGGGGCCGTCGCCCGCTGGTGACGGCGGATCGTCGGGCGGCGGTGCCGGAGCACTCCTCCACAGGGTGCTGATCCACCGCTCACACGGCGTGTCGAACGCGTGTTCGAAGCAACTGTCCACAGGATGTCAGACCCGATTGACATCATCGAACACATGTTCGAATATGAGGGCATGCAGACGGCGGCGGCACTCCGATCGCCCGGGGCTCACGGAGAGCCGACCGGGCGGCCCGGTCCTGCCCGGCCGGTGCGGCGGGTCGACCACCTCGGTGACGCCCGCGCCGCACTCGAACGGATCACCTCGCTGCGGTCGCGTGTGGCCGAGATGGAGTCCACCCGGGTCGACACCGAGGGGCTGCCCACGGCCGAGGCGCTCGCACCGCTCCTGCCGGGTGGCGCGATCCGCGTGGGCGGGTCCTACTCGGTGCACGAGTCGGTGCTCCTCGCGATGACGATGCTGCAGGCAGCCTCGGCCGCCGGTGCCTGGTGCGCGGTGGTGGGGGTGCCGTCCTTCGGGGTCGAGGCAGCGGCCGCGGCCGGCATCGACCTCGAACGGCTCGTGCTCGTGCCGGACCCGGGCGACCAGTGGCTCACCGTGACGGCCGCGCTGGCGGACGTCGCCCAGATCGTCCTCACCCGTCCGCTCGGTCGGGTGGTGCCCGGCGACGTCTCCCGGCTGTCGGCACGGCTGCGTCAGCGTGGTGGGGCGCTCGTCGCGCTCGGGTCCTGGCCCGGGGCCGACGTCTCGCTGCGGGTGACCCGGTCCGAGTGGAGCGGCATCGGGGACGGGCACGGCTTCCTGACGGAACGACGGGTCACGGTGTCGGCGTCCGGTCGTGCCGGAGCGGGGCGACCGGTGGACGCCGACCTGCTGCTGCCCGCGGCGGACGGCACGGTCCGGGCCGCCGTCCCCACCGCTGCGGCGTCCGGCCCCGGCCGGACGACACCCGTGCTGCGTCCCGTGGCGGTGGCGTCGTGAGCCCCCGGGGCGGCGGCCGGACCCGGACGACCGGGTCCCGGGTCACCGGTGCCCTCGCCGGACGCGGCCCCGGGGCCGGCGCGGGTGCGGCGGGCGTGCCCGATGCGCGTTCGATCCGAGCCGACGCACTCGCCCGCGGTGGGGCGCTGCCCGAGCCCCCGCCGACCCGGACGATCGTGCTGTGGTGCCCGGACTGGCCGGTGATCGCGGCCGCTCGCGCTGCCGGGTCGCCGCCGGACCACCCGTTCGCCCTCGTGGTGAAGGGCCAGGTGTACGCCAGTTCCGCCAGCGCCCGGCAGCACGGCGTGGTCCGTGGGCTCCGCGTGCGCGAGGCACAGGCGCGCTGCCCCGAGCTCGTCGTGCAGCCCTACGACGACGCGCTCGACCACCGGGCGTTCGAGCCGGTCATCCGCGCGGTCGAGGCGGCGGTCCCCGGTGTCGAGGTGCTCCGCCCGGGCACCCTCGCGCTACGGTCCCGCGGGCCGGCCCGGTACTACGGCGGAGAACGAGCCGCCGCGGCGACCCTCGCCGGCATCGCTGCCGACCACGGCGCTCCCGGGGTGCGCGCCGGCGTCGCGGACACCCCGTTCGCCGCCGAACAGGCCGCACGGGCTCGCCCGGCACGTCCGGGGGAGCGGGTGCGGATCGTGCCCGTCGACGGCTCGGCGCCGTTCCTGGCCGGGCTGCCGCTCGGCGTGCTCGGCGACGCCGATCTCGCGATGCTGCTCGGGCGCCTCGGCATCCAGACCCTCGGCGAGTTCGCCGCGCTGGCCGACGAACAGGTGCGCGACCGGTTCGGACTCGCCGGGGCGTTCCTGCACCGGCTCGCCGGCGGTCGTGACCCGCGAGAGGTCGCGGCGCGCGCGGTCCCGCCCGAACTCCGGGTCGAGGCGTCGTTCGAACCCCCGCTCGACCGTGCCGACCAGATCGCGTTCGCGTTCCGTCGCTCCGCCGACGACTTCGCCGCACGCCTCCGGGCAGCCGGACTCGTCGCCACCACGATCCGGGTCGGCATCGTCGACGAGCGGGACATCCTGCTCGAGCGCACGTGGGTGCACCCGCGGTGGTTCGACGCCGCCGACGTGGTGGACCGGGTGCGCTGGCAGCTCGCCGGTGGGGTGGACCCGACCGGGCTCGAGGCGCCGGTCGTCCAGGTGGTGCTCGAGCCCGTCGCGGTCGACGACATGGCGAACCACGAACGCGGGCTCTGGGGGACCGGACCGGACGAACGCGTGCACCACGGTCTCGCCCGCGTGCAGGGACTGGTCGGGCACGACGGGGTGGTCACGCCACGGATCGGCGGCGGGCGCACCCTGGCCGAACGCGTGGTGCTCGTGCCGTGGGGCGACGCTCCCGCCGGTGGCGAGCGTGCGCTGGCGACCGTCCGCGACCGCCCGTGGCCCGGCAAACTTCCCGGTCCGCCGCCGGCGACCGTGCTCGACCGTCCGCGCCCGGTGGACGTCGTCACCGGCGACGGCGGCACCGTCGACGTCGACGACCGCGGCGTCCTCACCGGGGTCCCGGAACGGTTCCGTGCCGAGGGGGAGCGTGGTGGCCGGTTCGACGCCGTGACCGCGTGGGCCGGACCGTGGCCGCTCGTCGTGCGCTGGTGGGAGGCCGGCGGACGCCGACTCCACCGGTTGCAGCTCGTCGACGCCGACGGACGTGCGTGGTACCTCGTGCTCGCCGACCACCGGTGGTGGGCCGAGGCGGTGGCGACGTGACCGCCCGGACGGGGGAACACTGATGGGGTACAGCAACCCGCCGATCCCGTGGTCCCAGTTCGAACGTGCGCTGTCCGACAAGCGGAGCCCCGGCAGCACGCACGACGGCGACGGCGGGGACAGCCCCGCGTGGTCCCGCAAGCGCGAGCCCTACGCGCCGACGGCCCCGCCGGTGGCCGACGACACGAACGTGCCGGTCGTGCCGTACGCCGAGCTGCACGCGCACTCGACGTTCAGCTTCCTCGACGGCGCGAGCGGCCCGGAACAGCTCTTCGAAGAGGCCGCTCGGTTGCACCTGCACGGGCTCGCCCTCACCGACCACGACGGGTTCTACGGTGCCGCGCGCATGGCCGAGGTGGCCGAGGCCTACCCGACCGTCGCCACGGTGTACGGCACCGAGCTGTCCCTCGGGCTGACCGAACCGCAGAACGGCGTACCCGACCCCGAGGGCACGCACCTGCTCCTGCTGGCGGACGGGCAGGACGGGTACCACCGGCTCGCCGGTGCCGTCACCCGGGCGCACCTGGCCGCCGGCGCCGAGAAGGGACGACCCCGGTACGACCTCGACGACCTCGCAGCACGATCGGACGGGCACTGGCGCGTCCTGACCGGGTGCCGCAAGGGGGCCGTCCGGCAGGCGCTCGAGCGCGGGGGCGAGTCCGCGGCCGAGGACGCCCTGCGCGCCCTGCTCGACCGGTTCGGCACGGCGGGGGTCGTCGTCGAGCTCACCGACCACGGCGACCCGATGGACACCGCGCGGAACGACGCCCTGGCCGCCCTCGCCGCGAAGCACGCGCTGCCCACGGTGGCCACGGGCAACGTGCACTACGCCACCCCGGACCGCTTCCCGGTGGCGACGGCGCTCGCCGCGGTCCGGGCCCGCCGCAGTCTCGACGAGATCGACGGCTGGCTGCCGGCCGCACCGACGGCCCACCTCCGCTCGGGGGCCGAGATGACCCGGCGGTTCGCCCGCTACCCCGGGGCGATCGAGCACAGCGTCGAACTCGCCGACGAGCTCGGGTTCCGGCTGAAGACGGTCAAGCCCGGGTTGCCCGACATCGACGTCCCCGACGGGCACACCACGATGTCCTGGCTGCGGGAGCTCACCTGGCGCGGAGCCCGCCGGTTCTACCCCGGCAGTGCCGACGGTGTCGACCCGCAGAAGCGCGAGCGCATCGAGCGCGAGCTCTCGGTGATCGAGGACAAGGACTTCCCCGGCTACTTCCTCATCGTGCGGGACATGGTGCAGTACGCCCGTGAGCGCGGCATCCTCTGCCAGGGCCGCGGCTCGGCGGCGAACTCGGCGGTCTGCTACCTGCTCGAGATCACCGCGGTCGACTCGATCCGCTACGGGCTGCCGTTCGAGCGCTTCCTGTCGGCCATGCGCGACGAGGAACCCGACATCGACGTCGACTTCGACTCCGACCGGCGTGAAGAGGTCATCCAGTACGTCTACGAGAAGTACGGCCGGTTCAACGCTGCACAGGTCGCGAACGTCATCACCTACCGGCCGAAGGGCGCCGTGCGGGACATGGCGAAGGCGCTCGGCCACAGCCCCGGGCAGCAGGACGCCTGGTCGAAGCAGGTCGAACGCTGGGGCTCGGTGACCGAGAGCCAAGACCACGACATCCCGGACACCGTGGTCGACATGGCGCAGCAGGTGCTCGGGTTCCCCCGGCACCTCGGCATCCACTCCGGCGGCATGATCCTCACCGACCGGCCCGTGGGCGAGGTCGTGCCGATCGAGCATGCCCGCATGGACGGCCGGACGGTGCTGCAGTGGGACAAGGACGACTGCGCCTACATGGGGCTCGTGAAGTTCGACATGCTCGGGCTCGGGATGCTCGCCGCGCTGCAGTACTCGTTCGACCTCGCCGACGAGCACTGCGGGGAGCGGTGGGACATGCACTCCATCCCGAAGGAGGAACAGGGCGTCTACGACCAGCTGTGCCGCGCGGACACCATCGGGGTGTTCCAGGTGGAGTCCCGAGCGCAGATGGGGACGCTGCCCCGACTGCTGCCGCGGCGCTTCTACGACCTCGTCATCGAGGTCGCCCTGGTGCGCCCCGGGCCGATCCAGGGCGGCGCGGTCCACCCGTACATCCGGCGGCGCACGGGCGAAGAGCCGATCACGTACATCCACCCGTCGCTCGAACCCGTGCTCGAGCGGACCCTCGGCGTCCCGCTCTTCCAGGAACAACTCATGCAGATGGCGATCGCGGTGGGCGGGTGCTCGGGGGACGACGCCGACCTGCTCCGGCGTGCGATGGGGTCGAAGCGCGGGCACGAGAAGATCGACCGGCTGCGCGAGAAGCTCTACGCCGGGATGGCTGCGAACGACATCCACGGCGAGGACGCCGACGCCATCTACGCCAAGATCCAGGCGTTCGCGAACTTCGGCTTCGCGGAGAGCCACTCCATCAGCTTCGCGCTCATCGTCTACGCGAGCGCGTGGATGCGGCTGCACTACCCCGGAGCCTTCCTCGCCGCGCTGCTCCGTGCGCAGCCGATGGGGTTCTACTCGCCCCAGACCCTGGTGGCCGACGCCCGGCGGCACGGGGTCACCGTCCTGCGACCGGACATCCTGCGCTCCGGCGTGGACGCCACGTTGGAGCCGCTGCACGACGACGACGCCGACGGCGGTCCAGGAGGCGCGGCGCACGTTCACGCGACGGGTCACGACGACTGCCTGGCCGAGGAACAACCCCCGGTGCTGCCGTTCGACAAGGCCACGCCCGACGACACGGCGCGGCACCGGCGGGACGGCGCCTTCGCGGTCCGTCTCGGATTGGCCGAGGTCTCCTCGCTCGGCCGGAAGAGCGCCGAGAAGATCGTCGCCGAGCGGGACGCCCACGGTCCCTTCACCGACATGTCCGACCTCGCTCGCCGTGTCGGCCTGACCACGGCGCAGCTCGAGGCGCTCGCCGCCGCCGACGCCTTCGCGTCGATCGGGGTCGACCGGCGCGGTGGGATGTGGTCGGCAGCACAGGCCGCGGCCGAGCGTCCCGACCAGCTGCCCGACACCCAGGTGACGGTGCAGCCGCCGCTGTTCGGGCAGATGACCAGCGGTGACGTCCTCATCGCGGACATGTGGTCGACGGGGATGACGACGGACGACCATCCCGTGCGGCACGTCCGTGGCGGCCTCGTGGCCCGCGGGGTGCTCAGCGTCCAGGACACCGCGACGGCCGAGACCGGACGGCGGGTCGAGGTCGGGGGGATCGTGACGCACCGGCAGCGTCCGGCGACGGCGTCCGGCATCACGTTCATGAACGTCGAGGACGAGACCGGGCTGGTGAACGTGATCTGCAGCGTCGGCGTGTGGGGGCGGTACCGACGGGTCGCGCGCGAGGCGCCGGCCGTGATCGTGCGGGGGATCCTCGAGCGCTCGCCGGACGGGGTCGTGAACCTGGTGGCCGACAGGATCGAACACCTGTCCCTGTCGGTCCGCACCCGGTCGAGGGACTTCCAGTGACCGTCCGGCTACCGCACCTCGGGGATGCGGATCGTGACCTCGAGCCCGCCGGACCGCACGTTCCGGAGCGACGCCGTCCCGCCCGCACGCTCCGCCACGGCCCGCACGATCGCGAGCCCCAGTCCGGAACCACCCGGCAGGGGGATCGTGCCGGTCGCGGGGTCGGGGTTCGGGCGGGACTTCCGGGCCTCGTCGGGGCGGGTGAACCGGTCGAAGGCGACGGGGATGAACGACTCCGGCACGCCGGGGCCGTCGTCCGTGATCTGCAGGATCCCCTCGCCGCCGGCACTGCGCCACGAGACGAAGACGCCGCCGCCGCGGGGGAGCGCCGAGACCGCGTTGCCGGCGATGTTCGTGACGAGCTGCGCCATGCCACCGGTGTCGAGCCGGTACCGCGGCTCCACGGTGCCGCCGCCGATGCCCGGGCCGGAACCCCCGACGGCGACCGGGGACTCCAGGTCGAAGTCGACGGTGATGTCCTTGGCGGACGCGATGAGCCGGACGCGGTCGACGGCACTCATGACCTCGTCGCCGAGGTCCGACCAGCCCGTGGGCTGCTGTTCGGCGCCGTCCTGTTCGCGGCGCTCGGACTCCTCGATGCGGGACAGCGCGAGCAGGTCGTTCGCCAGGCGGGACAGCCGCGCGACGCTGAGCTTCGCGCGCTCGATGTGGGCGGCGAGGGCGGCCGCGTCGTCCCCGTCGAGGGACGCCAGGTCGAGCTGGGTCGTCAGGATCGCGAGGGGCGTGCGGAGTTCGTGGCTCGCGTCCGAGACCATCTGGCGCTCGCGTTCGGTGGCCTGGCGCGTGCGGGCGAGGAAGGCGTTGAGGGTCGTCGCCAGCGAGGCGAGTTCGTCCTGGGCCGGACCGACCGGCAGCTCGGCGCGCTCGGGGGCGACGGAGAGGCGCTCGGCCTCGCGGCGCATCCGGTTCACCGGGCGCAGGGCGGCGGTCGCGAGCACCCACGAGGCGACGCCGAACGCGACCAGGATCGCGAGCCCGGTGAGCGACAGCGTCGAGGTCAGGTCGTCGACGACGATCGCCTCGGCTTGCGAGTTGCGGGCCGCCACGACCGTCCACCGACCCGCCTGGTTGACGGGGTGCTCGACGACGACGCGGTACTCCGAGCCGGCGACCCGGATGAGGGACGTCCCGGCCTTCGTCTCGGTGAGGCTGCCGAGCGCGCGCTCGACGCGGGGCGGCATGGTCGACAGGGCGATGTCACCGGACGGCGAGACCACGGCCACGAGCTGCGCGTTGCCCGGCGGGGACAGGTCGGGGTCGCTGTCGACCTCGAGCGTGGCCACGTACGGGTCGGCGTCCGCGTCGAGCAGGGTGCGCGTGGCACTCGCGACGACGCTGACCACCTGGAACCGCATGACGAGCACGAGCAGCACGATGACCACCGCCGCGATCGCCGTGGACCCGATGGTGATCCGAGCGCGGAGCGACAGGTTCCGCAGCGGACGGATCAGGCCATGCCCGGAACCGGTCACGCCCCGAGCAGATCGAGCCGGTAGCCGCGGCCGCGCACGGTGGAGATCGCGACCGTCGCCTCGTGCGAGGTCAGCTTCTTGCGGAGGTACGAGATGTACTGCTCGACGACGTTCGGGTCGACGTGCTGCGAGCCGTCCCAGACCTCTTCGAGGATCTTCGGGCGGTCGACCACGGTGCCCACCGACCGTGCGAGCAGCCGGAGGAGCGCGAACTCGGTGGGGCTCACGGCGACCCGCTGGCCCTTGATCAGGATGCGGCGGGCCTCGGAGTCGATCGCGACGTCGCCCACCTCGATGGTGCGCGGGGCGCCGGCGGACTCGCGACGGCCGAGGGCGCGGAGACGAGCGGTGAGCTCGGCGAAGGCGAACGGCTTCGTGAGGTAGTCGTCGGCGCCGGCGTCGAGGCCGAACACGCGGTCGTCCACGGCGTCCCGCGCGGTCACGAGGAGGATCCGGACCGGGTCCTCGCGCTCGCGGATGCGTCGGGCGAGCTCGAAGCCGGACATGCCGGGCATCATGACGTCCACGACGGCCAGGTCGAACGCCTGGTCGCCGAGCGCGATCAGCGCCTCGACCCCGTTCTCGACCGCGGTGACGCGGTACCCCTCTGCCGCGAGCCCACGCTCCATGAGCGCGCGCATCTCGTCATCGTCCTCGACCACCAACAGGCGCATAGCGACCTCCTCGACCCCATCGTGGCATCGAACCTGTACATGCGGGAGATCCCACGGCTGAACTCGCTGAATCTCGTCACAGTCACGGCGGCCGGACAGGTAGAACGGTCTGTCCCCCGTTCGTGGGACGTGAGGACTGCTTGCTTCGTTGCTATGCTCGCGCACCGGAAGCGGCGTACCCGACGTCACATCCGCAGTGGGGGCACCATGAGCGACATGCCGGAACACCCGGCCCTCGTCCGTCTGCGTGCCGAGCTCGACGCCGCTTGGAAGGGCATCGGCGTGCTCGGCGACATGGAGGACGACAGCCGCGACCGTGTGGTCGCCGAGCTCCGGGCGGCGGTCCCGGACATCGCGAGCGTCGCTGCTCGTGCCGCGGGGGCCGATGCCGTCGTGGCCGAGATCAGCCGGTTCGCGAGCGTCGAGGTCGTCTCGAGCGACTCGACCGTGCCGACGGCGACGATCTGGGACGACATCGTGCACTCGGCGGCCGAGGCAGCGTCCGCCGCACGCTGACGCGCCACGTGCCGGTGAGCAAGGCGGTGCCGGCCGCACGCTGACGCGCCACGAGCGCGCACGCGCCCGCGCCCGCCCTCGGGCAGCGTCAGTCGTCCTCGCCGAGCAGCTCCTCGCGCACGCGCCGGATGTCCTCGAGCAGCGCCCCGATCAGGATCCAGTGCCGCGAGTTCGGCCGGATCACCTCGAGCGGCGCCGTGAGTGCCGGCTCCGCGACGTCCTCGTCGTGCTGCGGCGACGTCGGCACCGACCACCGGGACCGAGGGGACGCGGCGGTCGACACGGGCACCTCCTTCGCGGCGACCCGGGCACTGAGCGCTCGGACGTCGGCCGCGATCCGGGCGACCTCGGTGGCGATGCTCCCGACGACGGGGTCGGCCCGGAGGTCGGGCGCCGTGTTGTCCTGGATCGCCCGGGTCATGCCGGTGACCCGGGTGACGAGCACACGCAGGTGTTCGGCCACGACGATGTCCTCGTCGAGGACGGTCCGGTGCCGGCCGCCGCGCGGGTTCATCGTGAGGGACTCCCGGGCCGCGGTGAGCGACGCCTCGGCGCGGGCGTGCTGCTGTCGGAGCGCCCGGGCCTGCAGGAGCGCCTCGTGCCAGCGGTCCTGGTCCCATCCCTCGGTGAGCCCGATCGCGACCCGCTCGAACGCGGCTGCGGTGTCCCGGGCGAGTCGTGCGACCGCGAGGTGCGCCGGACCGAGCAGCACCGGCGGCACGATGAGCGCGTTCACGATGAGGGCGACGATCGCTCCGAGGACGGTCTCGAGGATCCGGTCGGCCGAGTAGTTCGGCGTGACGACGCCCGCGGTCAGCACGAGCATGCCGCTGATGCCGACCTGCGTCGCCGAGGTCGGGGTGAGCCGCAGCGCCCACGCGATGAGGATCGCGAGCACGATGACGAGCAGGACGACCCACACGGTGTCGCCGAGCAGCAGGTGGAACCCGGTGGCGAGCACGACCCCGAGGACGACCCCGGCGCTGCGCTCGAGTCCCTTCACGAACGACTGGTTGATGCTCGGCTGCACCACGAGCAGTGCGGCGATCGCGGCGAAGGTCGGGAACGGGCCGTCGATGAGCACCCGGCACAGCAGCACGGCGGCGACCACCGCGACCGCGGTCTTGACGACCTGCAGGAACGGCGTGCGACTGGAGCTGCGGAGACGCGCGACCGGGTTCACGACGACCACGGTAGCCACGGTGCGCGCGCCGAGCCGTGCACGAACGCGACGAATCCCGCCCCGTCCGGTTGACTGGTCTCGTGTGGCCCAACCATGAGCGCGTCATCCCGCAGGCCTTCGCCGGCTCCGGGACCTCCGTCGTGGCCGCACGCGCGCACTCGGTCGAACCCTCGGGCAACGGCTACCTGTACGGCTACGAGGTCGACACCGTGGACCGCAACGGCCAGCGCGCCACGGTCCTGACCTACGTCGACACCGGCGGGACCCACGACCAGAACAGCGCGATCGTCACCGACCCCGCGACGGGCGAGCCGGTCTCGGTGTGGGCGTACCCGAACGACCCCGGGCTGCCGGTGCTGCCCCAGGTGACGTACCGCGACGCCGTCGCCGAGCTCCTCACGACGCTCGGCATGCCGGTCACCGACCCGACCCTCACGGTCGCGGCGTACCGACCGGGCAAGCGTGCCGTGGTGCGGGTCGACGCCGCCGAGGGGACCCTCTTCCTCAAGGTCGTGCGTCCGCACCGGGTGGCCCCGATCGAGAAGTCGCACGAGCAGTTCGTCGCCGCCGGACTGCCGGTGCCGCGGGTGCTGTCGAGCCGTGGGGACGGTCTGCTCGTCCTCGAACGCATCCGCGGGGTCCCCGCCGGCAGCCGCATCCTCGAGATCGCGGACGACCCGCGCTTCGTGGCCTCCCTCGCCGCGCTCACCGGGCGGATCGCAACGGTCCCGATGACGCAGCAGGCCCGCGCCGACGCGATGGACCACGCCGACTGGCACCGCCGCACCCTCGTCGCCGCGCTGCCGCAGGACGCCGAGGAGATCGACGCGCTCTACGACGCCATCGGACGACGCTCGATCGGCTGGGCGACCGCGACGAAGCAGGTCGTGCACGGCGACCTGCACCTCGAGCAGGTCTTCGTCGACGAGGACGAGCCGTGGCGCATCTCCGGCCTGCTCGACATCGACACGGCGGGCTGGGGCTACCCGGTGCGCGACATCGGTGCCGTGGTGGCGCACCTCGTCGTCACGGGGCTGTGGCACCGGTCGCGCGGCGACGCGGAGCGCGGGGCGGCCGCCGAACGCCTCGCCGACGCCATCGCGCGCGACTGGATCGCGCGCAACCCCGACCAGTCGGACCGGATCGGCCCGGCGATCGGCGCGCAACTGCTCGCGCACGCCGGCGGCCAGGCCACGACCGGTTCCGCGAACGGCATCCACACGGCGGAGCAGCTGCTGGCGGCGACGCAGGCGGCCCTCGCGGAGGCGACGCCGATCGTCCCGTCCGACGGCCTCCTCCGCCCGCGCTCCGCACCACAGGCCTGACGCGACCACCTGCGCGACGCCGGTCGCGGGACGGGTCCGCAGCGCGCCTCCTGGACCCGACAGCAGGCGGATCCCGGGAGGCGCGACTCGCGCGGGCGTCGTCGAGTCGCCTCCGTCGGTGGTCGGGGAGTAAACTGAGCGCGCACGCACCGCGTTCCCGCGTGCCGCGTCGATTCCGGACGCAGCAGTCGGTCACTTGACCGACGTGGGAACCGGGTCCGTGATCGCTCCGAGGGGGCATCACGTGCGTGTGACGGCGCCGGATCCCGGCGCGGACCGTCGCATCCGGCCCCACCCGGTGGCCGCGATGGGAACGGTCCGCGGGACTCCACGTCCCCCGGACGGGGACCGGCGAAGCGGTGGGCCACGGTGGCCCCCGGAACACCGGAGCCGTGCCAGGCGCCGGTTCAGGACTTCCGCCCCGCGGGGCGGCTCGCCCGCACGAACGGGCGGAACAGGAGGAGCGTTGGCTCGATCAGGCACCCGGCGAGCAGCCGGCGGGACGCGGACCGCGTCGCGTCGCACCAGGCCGCTCGACAACGACGGCGTCATCCCCGTGCTCGCCCGCGCCGTGCGCGAGGTCGAGGCGGCGGCGCAGCGTGGACCGCTCAAGGCGTCGAACCGTTCGAAGTTCCAGGCGGTCGCCCTGCTCATGCGCGAGGAACGCGCACGGGTCAAGGCGGACACCGAACTCACCGACTCGCAGCGCGCCGAGCAGCTCAAGCGGCTCGACGGCGTCGCGACGATCCTCGCGAAGACCGCGGCGCGGGACACCAGCGTGATCCAGCTCCTCACGGAAGAGGCGTCGGTCAGCGAGACGACCCGCACCGTGAAGCGCGACATGATGATCGCGGGTGGCATGGAGCTGCAGCCCGAGGAACTCGTCATCGCGGCGGAGCCCTCGCCGACGGTGGAGAGTCCGGTGCGTGCCGTCGTGCCGCAGGCGGTCGTGCAGCGACAGCTCGCGAACCCGTTCCTGCCGCCGGACTTCGCGCTCGCCGACCAGCCCGTCGCGCACCCGCGTCGCCTGGCGAACTGGGAGCTGTTCGGCCCGCTCTTCAAGTCGTTCGAGTACGGCGCGGGCGGGGGAGCGGCGACGATGCCGCTGCCGGAGCCCACGACGCTGCACTCGCGGTCGGGCACCACGCTCATGAAGCACCAGGCGGAGCTCATCGCCGCCGCGGCGCAGGGCCACCGCACGTTCCTGCTCGCCGACGAGCCCGGCCTGGGCAAGACCGCGCAGTCGCTCCTCGCCGCCGAGGCCGCGAACGCATTCCCGCTGCTCGTCGTCGTGCCGAACGTCGTCAAGACGAACTGGAAGCGCGAGGCCGCCCGCTGGGTCCCGAACCGCACCGCCACGGTCATCCACGGCGACGGGGACGACCTCGACGGGTTCGCCGACATCGTCATCGTGAACTACGAGATCCTCGACCGGCACGCCGGCTGGCTCGGGAACTTCGGGTTCAAGGGCATGGTCGTCGACGAGGCGCACTTCATCAAGAACAAGGACTCGCAGCGCTCGAAGTTCGTGCTGCAGCTCGCCGAGGCGATCCGGTCGCGCACCGCGTCGCCGCTGCTGATGGCCCTCACCGGCACGCCACTGATCAACTCGGTCGAGGACTTCCGCACCATCTGGGAGTACCTCGGCTGGATCGACGACAAGAAGCCGCGCGCCAAGCTCATGAACGAGCTCGAGGAGATCGGCCTGACGCCGGCCGACCCCGGGTTCTTCGTCGAGGCCCGCAAGGCCGTCATCGACCAGGGCATCGTCCGCCGCCGCAAGGTCGACGTCGCCGCGGACATCCCGGCACGTCGGATCGCCGACATCCCCGTCGAACTCGACGACGAGGTCGGCCGCTCGATCCGCGACGCCGAGCGCGAGCTCACCGCGAAGCTCGTCAAGCGGTACCACCAGGCGCTCGACGCCCGCACCGGGCAGGACCCGGTCGTCGGCATCGACCACAAGCTCGTCCGCCAGGTCGCGCGCTGGGAGCTCGAGGACCAGGACGCCTCGCCGACCGGGGAGAACGTGTTCTCGATGGTGCGGCGCATCGGTCGGGCCAAGGCACAGCTCGCGGCGGACTACGCGGCGCAGCTCGCCTCGAACGTCGGCAAGGTCGTGTTCTTCGCGAAGCACCTCGACGTGATGGACCAGGCGGAAGAGGTGTTCGCACGTCGACACCTCCGCACCGCGACGGTCCGGGGCGACCAGACGCCGGCGCAGCGCACGGCCGAGATCGACTCGTTCGTGAACGACCCCGACGTCGCCGTGATCGTCTGCTCGCTCACCGCGGCGGGCGTCGGCCTGAACCTGCAGGTGTCGTCGAACGTCGTGCTCGCCGAGCTGTCGTGGACGAGCGCCGAGCAGACCCAGGCGATCGACCGCGTGCACCGCATCGGGCAGGAGGAGCCCGTCACGGCGTGGCGCATCATCGCCGCCCAGACGATCGACACCAAGATCGCCGAGCTCATCGACTCGAAGGCGTCCCTGGCCGCCCGCGCGCTCGACGGCTCGGACGAGGAGATCGTCGACTCCGGCGACATCCAGCTCGACGCGATGGCGGCGCTGCTGACCGAGGCGCTGGAGCGCGGCTAGGGCCGGCGCCGTCCGGCGCGTGCGGCGCGTGGCGCGCATGTCTCTCGCACAACGGAAGTCCGTCCGAACCACGCGATCGCGCGGTTCGGACGGACTTCGGTTGTGCGGGACTCCGCGGCGTCAGATGCGCGACTGGACCTCGGCGAGCGAGGGGTTCGTCGCCGTGCTGCCGTCGGGGAACACCAGCGTCGGCACGGTCTGGTTGCCGCCGTTGACCTCGGCGACGAGTTCGGCCGTGCCGGGCGTCTGCTCGATGTCGACCTCGCGGTAGGGGACCCCGGCCTTGGACATCTGGTTCTTCAGGCGCGCGCAGTAGCCGCACCAGCTGGTCGTGAACATCGTGACGGCGCCGGCCTCCGGCACGAACGCGTCGCGGGTGATCGTCTCGCTCATGTGCTCAGGCTAACCCCGCCGGTTCGGGGAACACGGGGAGGCCCTGGTAGACAGGACCGCGTGAGCGACACGCACCTCGAGATCGAGCGAACCTACGACCTGCCCGAGGGCGGTGCCCTGCCGGACCTCGTCGGCATCGGCGGCATCATCCGCACTGAGCACCAGGAGCCGTTCGACCTCGACGCGACGTACTGGGACTCCGAGCGGTACGACCTCGTGGCCGCCCGCGTGACGGTGCGCCGCCGGACCGGTGGCCCCGACGCCGGCTGGCACATCAAGCGCGCCTCGTCCGACACCGTCCGGCACGAGCAGCACTTCCCGCTCACCGACGACGCCGACACCGTCCCCGACGAGGTCCTCGCCGCACTCTTCACCGAGCGCCGTGGCCGGGGCCTCCACCCGGTGGTCCGGATCACGACGACCCGCACGGTGACGCGGCTGCTCGACGAGGACGGCGACCAGATCGCCGAGCTCGCCGACGACCAGGTCCGCGCGACGCGGCTCGACGACGACGCCCCCGAGACCCCGCGCACCTGGCGCGAGGTCGAGGTCGAGATCGTCGGCGGCGTCGACCCGCAGGTCGCCCACGAGCTCTTCGCGTCGCTGGACGGGCGCTTCGCCGCCGTCGGCGCCGGCCCCGCCGCCATCTCTTCCAAGCTGGCACGTGGGCTGGCAGGAGCACCGGCACCGCGCCTCCAGGCCGAGGACAAGCCGGACAAGGGAACGACCGCACGCGTGCTGGTGAAGCGGCTGCGGAAGCTCCGCGCCGCGCTCCTCGCCCAGGAGGCGCGGCTCCGCTCCGGCGACGCCACCGACCTCCGGCAGGCGGCCGAGACCGCCCTCGAGATCGCCGCGATCCTCGGCGCGTACCGTCCGGCGTTCGCCGCCGGCGACGCCGTCGACCGCGCTGCCGCGGGGGCGGACGGACTCGCCGCCGTCACCGCGCGCGCTGCGTTGGCGGAGTACCTCATCGACCGGCTGCCGCGCGCGTCGACCCCGGCGCAGGACGAGCTCGTCGACGCGATGACGCGCGAGCGGATCCTGGCGGCCACCCGCGAACGTCGCGACCAGTCGGTCCGGGACGTCGTGGCGTTCCTGCACGGCGAGCCGTTCCTCGAGCTCCTCGACGCCCTCGACGACGCGGTCGAGCGCCCCGCACCGACCGCGTGGGCCCTCCGGTCGCCGAAGAAGGTCGCGCAGGACGTCGTCGCCCAGGTGAAGCCGGAGGTCCGCGAACTCGTGCGCGCCGCGGTCGCCGACGACACCTCGGACACCGCCGCTGCGCGTGAGGCCGCCGACCGCGCCACGACCGAGGCCGCCTGGCAGGCGACGATGCGCGCGCGCCTGACGATGGACGTGCTCGGCGACGACGCGTTCCCGCACGCACTGTGGAAGCGGATCGGGACGGCGGCCGACGTCCTCACCGAGCGGGTGCGCTCCCTGCACGCGCTCGACACGCTGCGCACGAACGCGGCGATCGCCGAGCGCGGCGGCGAGGGCACGTTCGGGTACGGGGTGCTCGCGGGCGACCGGGTGCGCCTCGCCGAGGAGTCCTACGACGAGGCGGTGCACGCGCTCAACCGCGTGTGACGCGGCGCGCGGCGGGCGGCGGGCGCTCGCGCGCTCGCTTGGTGAGCAGAAATGGTCGGGTGCCGATGGGCAACCCGACCATTCCTGCTCACGAAGTCGTCACGCGGCGGGCGCCTCGTCCGCCAGCCCCAGGACGTCGAGGAGCCAGGCGAGCTCGAACGCCCGCTCCTTCCACGAGGCGTACCGGCCGCTGACGCCGCCGTGCCCCGCTGCCATCTCGGTCTTGAGCAGCACCGGAGCGCCGACCTCCCGCAGCTTCGCGGTCCACTTCGCGGGCTCGACGTACAGCACACGGGTGTCGTTGATGGACGTCACGGCGAGGATCTTCGGGTACTGCACGTCGTCGCGGACGTTCTCGTACGGCGAGTACTCGCTCATGTACCGGTAGACCTCGGGGTCGTGCAGCGGGTCGCCCCACTCGTCCCACTCGATGACCGTCAGCGGCAGGTCGGGGTCGAGGATGCTCGTCAACGCGTCGACGAAGGGCACCGCCGCGAGGATCCCGGCGAACCGTTCCGGGGCGAGGTTCGCCACAGCGCCCATCAGGAGCCCGCCCGCGCTGCCGCCCTCGGCGACGAGCCGGTCGGCGGTGGTGCGTCCGGTGTCGATCAGGTGCGTGGCGACCGCGACGAAGTCGGAGAAGGTGTTCTTCTTCGTGAGGGTCTTGCCGTTCTCGTACCAGTGCCGACCCATCTCGCCGCCACCGCGCACGTGGGCGACGGCGAACACGACGCCGCGGTCGAGCATCGACAGGCGCATGACGCTGAACCCGGGGTCGATCGAGTGCTCGTACGAGCCGTAGCCGTAGAGGTGCAGCGGTGCCGGACGGTCGGTGTCGACCGCGTCACGGCGCCACACGAGGGAGATCGGCACGCGGGTACCGTCGTCGGCGGTGGCCCAGTCGCGCTCCTGGACGTAGTCGGCCGGGTCGTAGCCGCCGAGCACGGGCTGACGCTTCAGGACCGTGACCTCGCCGGTCGCGAGGTCGAGGTCGCTCACCTCGGACGGGGTGACGAACGACGTGAACCCGATCCGGAGCGTCGGCTGGTCCCACTCCGGGTTGCCACCGAGCCCGGCCGAGAACAGTGCCTCGTCGAAGGGGACCTCGTGCGCGTCGCCGTAGCCGTCGCCCTCGATCGGGATGATCGCGACGCGGGGGAGCGCCTCGGACCGGTACTCGAGCGCGAGGTGTCCGGCGAAGGCGTCCACCGCCTCGATCCGACGCTCGGCGTGGTGGGCGACGACGACGCGCCGGTCGCGCTCCGACGTGGGGTCGTCCGCGGGGACGTCGACGAGCTCGAAGTTCTCGGCGCCGTCGTTGTGCAGGACGAGGAACCGGTCGCTGCCGCCCACGATCGCGTGCTCGATCTCGTACTCGACGCCCTCGCGCCGGGGCCACACGACCTGGAACTCGCCGGTGGGGTCGGCCGCGTCGAGGACGAGCGCCTCGGAGGTGATCTTCGACCCGAGCTCGATCACGATGTACTGCGACGACCGGGTGACCCCGACGCCGACCCAGTAGCGGTCGTCCGGCTCCTCGAACACGACGACGTCGTCGGCCGCCGGGCTGCCCACGGTGTGCCGCCAGATGCGGTCGGGCCGCCAGGAGTCGTCGACGGTCGGGTAGAACACGAAGCGCCCGGACGGGTCGAACGTCGCCCCGGAGCCGGTGTTCGGGATCTCGTCGCCGAGGTCGGTGCCGGTCGTGAGGTCCCGCACGTGCAGGGTGTACCGCTCGTCGCCCTCGACGTCGATGCCGTAGACGAGCCGTGTGCCGTCGTCGCTGATGTCGTAGGAACCCAGCGAGAAGAAGTCGTGCCCGTCCGCGAGCGCGTTGCCGTCGAGGACGACATGCTCGCCGGGGAGCGTCGCTTCGCCCTCGGTCACGGCAGGCGGGGTCCAGTCGTCCGGCCCGCTGATCGGCGCACGGCAGTGCACGCCGTACTGGCTGCCCTCGGCCGTGCGCGTGAAGTACCACCAGTCGCCCATGCGGACGGGCACCGAGAGGTCGGTCTCCTGCACGCGGTTCTTCACCTCGGCGAAGATCCGGTCGCGCAGTCCGTCGAGGTGCGCCGTCGCCTGCTCGGTGTGGCGGTTCTCGGCTTCGAGGTAGGCCAGGGTGTCCGGCGACTCCTTGTCGCGCAGCCACTCGTAGTCGTCGACGAAGTCGATGCCGTGGTGGGTCCGCGTCACGGGCCGCTTGGCGGCGGTGGGCGGGGTGGCCTGGGCGTGCTCGATGCTCACCACCCCACCCTATTCGCCCGGTGTGTGACGGCGTCGTGGACGCGGTCGGTGAAGGCCGTCACCTCGTCGGCGACGGCCACCGCGAGCCACGCTCGGCGACGGCGCCGCTCGGTCACCGGCCGCAGCACCCCGGCGCGGCAGAGGTCGTCGGTCACGGTGTCGATCGAGCGGGCGTCGTCGCCGAGCAGCTGCTCGAGGTGGTCCTCGGTGACGACGGGATCGTCGAGGAGGGTCCGGGCGACGGCGTCGTGCGCCCGGGTTGGCCACCACCGCGACCCGCGGGGGACGGCGGCCTCGTCGAGGAGCAGCGCCGTGACCGTGGCTTCGTCGCACACCGTGCCGATCGCGATCGCGACGTCACGGACCCACTCGTCGACGACACCGCGACGGTACCGGTCGAGGTGCCAGAAGTACCGGTCCCGCTCGGCGACCAGGGCGGTCGCGACCGGCACCGTGACGGTCCGAGCGAGGCCACGACGCCGGAGCACGGCGGCGACGAGGGCGCGGCCGATCCGCCCGTTGCCGTCGGTGAACGGGTGGATCGACTCGAACTGCGCGTGCGCGATGGCCGCCTGCGCGATCGGGTGCAGGTCGTCGCGGTGGAGGAACGCGAACAGGTCGTCCATCAGCTCGGGCACGAGCGCGGCCGGCGGCGGGACGTGGCGCGCGAGCCGGGGCGTGGTGCCGCCGCCGATCCAGTTCTGCACGTCCCGCCAGCGTCCGGCGTACCGGCCGTCGACCGGGTCGTCGCGCAGGAGCCGGTGGTGGGCCGCGAGCAGTGCCCGTTCCGTGATCGTGCCGGACGCCGCAGAGGACACGAGCGTCTCGATCGCCCCGCCGGCCCGGACCATCGCCGTCGCGCTGCGGTTCGCCCGGACGCCGACGACGGCCCGCGCGAGGTCGTCGAGCGTGGCGTGCTCGTCCTCGATGCGGGAGGTCGCGACGGCCTCGGTCCGGTCGAGCACGCGAGCGAGCACGGCGAACCGGTCGCCGTGGTGCTCGTCGAGGTGCACGAGCGCGGTGGCGGCGCGGTCGAGCAGCGCTGCGGTGTCGGCGTCCGGGGACCAGGGGAGTCGGGCGATGCGCGGCGGGACAGACGCCACCACCGACGTCGTCTCGCGGTCCTGCCGCGGGCCGCGCACGCTGCTGCGCCAGGGGAGCGTGACGGTGGTGTGGGACGGCCAGGGGTGCTCGGTGCGGGGCATCGGTTCCTCCACGGTGGACGAGACGGGACGACGGGACGACGGCTCGACGCTAGAGCGGCGTCGGCCACCGCCGCGAGGAATCTGCATGTCGTGTGCACGGCCGCGGTGTCCGCCCCCGTCGGTACCGTGGTGGCATGAGCAACTCCTTCGTCGTGACGAACGCACACGTGGTCCCCGTCACCGCCCCCGAGTTCGACGGCGGCGCCGTCGTGGTCGAGGACGGTCGCATCACCGCGATCGGCCCGGACGTCTCGCCCCCGGCCGGGCTGCCGGTCGTCGACGCCGCGGGTGCGTGGCTCGTCCCGGGCTTCGTCGAGTCGCACGGGCACGTCGGCATCCACGAGGAGGCGAACGGCGAGGCGGGCAACGACACGAACGAGATGACGGGCCCGAACATGGCCGGGGTGCGCGCGATCGACGCGATCGACATCGACGACGAGGGCTTCCGCGACGCCCTCGCCGGCGGCATCACCTCGATCGTCGTCAAGCCCGGGTCCGGCAACCCGATCGGCGGCCAGACCGTCGCGATCAAGACCTGGGGCGGCCGCACGATCGACGAGCAGCTCATCTCCGACGCGGTGAGCATCAAGAGCGCGCTGGGCGAGAACCCGAAGCGCGTGTACGGCGGCAAGGGGCAGACCCCGTCCACCCGTCTCGGCGTCGCGAAGATCATCCGCGACGCCTTCGTCGAGGCCCAGAACTACCGTGCCGCCCGCGACGCCGCCGCCGCGAAGGGCGAGCCGTTCGCCCGCGACCTCACGAAGGAGGCACTCGTCCGCGTCCTCGACGGCGAGCTCGCGTGGGACCAGCACACGCACCGCCACGACGACATCGCCACCGCGATCCGGCTGGCCGAGGAGTTCGGGTACCGCCTGGTCGTGAACCACGGCACCGAGGCGCACAAGATAGCGCACGTCCTCGCCGAGAAGGACATCCCCGTCATCTACGGCCCGCTCTTCACGAGCCGCTCGAAGGTCGAGCTCCGTGACCGCGGTATCCCGAACCTCGCGGCGATCGCGGCGGCCGGGGTCCGTGTAGCGATCACGACCGACGCCCCGGTCGTCCCGATCGGCATGCTCGTCGACCAGGCCGCCGCGGCGGTGAAGGAGGGGCTGCCCCGCCAGACCGCGCTCGAGGCGCTCACGACGAACCCCGCCGACTTCCTCGGGTTCGGGGACCGCGTCGGCCGCCTCGCCGAGGGCTACGACGCCGACCTCGTCCTGTGGGACGGCGACCCGCTCGACGCGACCAGCCGCGCGACGCGCGTCTGGATCGAGGGCGAGTCCGTCTTCGAGTGGGCCGACGGCACGGGCGTCACCACGCCGCGCTGGTAGCGACCAGGTTCCGGACGGGAGGCACGGTGCGGGCCCGCACCGCGCCTCCCGTCCGCCGCCCGCAGGCGGGTCTCAGACCTCGCGCGCCAGCAGGAAGTCGTTGATCCGCGTCGTGAGTTCCGCGTCGATCGCCCGCGCGACACCGTTCACCGACCGGATCGGCGCCGCCTGGCGCACGCTCGAGACGAGCCAGGCCGCGTCCGCCGCGTGGAAGTCGTCCAGCGTGAGGAGCTCGTAGGCGGTCTCGATGCCCGCTTCCTCGGCGAAGCGGAACACGTCCGCCTGCGTCGTCCCGGCGAGGATCCCGATGTCGGTGCGCGGCGTCACGAGCCGCCCGCCGACGGACAGCACGAGGTTCGCGCGCGTGCCCTCGAGCACGTAGCCGTCCGTGGAGACGAACACGGCGTCGTCCGCTCCGCGTCGGCCGGCCTCGCGGAGCGCTGCCATGTTCACCGCGTACGACAGCGTCTTCGCGCCCTGCAGCAGCCACGGAGACGTCCGCTCGACGTCGTGCCGGTAGCCGCGGTCGAGCGTGACGACGGAGATGCCCTCGGTGCGTGCGGCGGTCGAGTCGCCGGACGGTGCCGCGTAGACCCACCCCGTCGGGCGGTCCGAGCCCTCGACGCCGCGGGTGAGGACGGTCTTGACGAAGGCCTCGCGGACCGGATCGAGCCGGGCGCACACCGCCTCGATCGCCCGGCGCCAGGCGTCGGTGTCGGGTGCGGGCAGGTCGAGCATCGCGGCCGAGCGGCCGAAGCGCGCCAGGTGTGCCTCGAGCGCCTGCGGGTGCCCGTCGATCACGGTGACGGTCTCGAAGACCCCGTCGCCGCGGATGATGCCGAGGTCCTGCACCTGCACGTGCTCCTCGAGGGGCTTCGCCCACGTGAACGCGTCCGCCGCGGGGTCGTGCGGCGCGCGGTCGCGGGAGGGCTGGTTCAGGACGGCGAGCACGGTTTCGGTCATGGGGCCATCCAACCGCAGCCCGGCCGGGAACGACCTAGCCGGCTTCGGGGAGCGCGCCCATGAGCTTCCACACCGCCGGCGTCAGCTCGGGGTGCTGCAGCGCGATGCGGCGGAGCCGGTGGTACTCCTCGCCGAGGCGGGTGCCCTGCCCGGAGGCGGGGTGCATCGACCACTGCGCGCTCCGCTGCCCGATCGCGGCGTCCAGCTCGACGGCGTCGGCGCGGAGGATGAGCACGACCTGCTCGTCCACGGTGGGGAGCGTCGGCATGAACTCCCACGGGTCCTCGCCCTGGCGGCTGCGGTGCTCGACGATCATCGAGATCTCCTCGGCTGCCTCGGCGCGCAGCACTTCGAGGCTGCGCCCGGTCCTGCCCGGCTCAGCCATGGTGCCCCCGCAGCGTGCCCGCCATGGAAAAAGCCTACGCCAGAACTTCGGCCAGACTGGACGCGTGACCCCACGCGACCCGAGCAAGTCCCAGCACCCCGCCGTGGTCGTCGTCTACCTCGTGCGCGACGGCGAGCAGGGCCCCGAGGTGCTCCTCGGGGAGAAGCGACGCGGCCTCGGGACCGGCCGGCTCGTCGGACCCGGCGGCAAGCGGGAGCCCGGGGAGTCCGCCGTCGAGACGGCGGTGCGCGAGGTCGCTGAAGAGGTCGGCCTGCGGATCGACGCGGCGGACCTGGAGGCGCGGGGCACGTTGGACTACCGGTTCCCGTACCGCCCGTCCTGGTCCCAGGTCTCGGACGTCTTCGTCTGCCGCCGCTGGCAGGGCAGCCCGTCGGGCAGCGACGAACTCGAACCCCGCTGGATCCCGGTCGACGCCGTGCCGTTCGATGCGATGTGGGACGACGCGAAGTACTGGCTGCCGGGCGTGCTCGGCGGGGGATCGGTGCGGGCGCGGTTCACGTTCGCCGAGGACGATGCCACGGTGTCGGGCTACACCGGCACCGGGGTGGCAGCGCCGTCCGGACCCTGACCCGTCGCCGTCCCAGCGCGTCGTCCTACCGGGTGGGGGTCTGCGTGCGGGTGCTGCCGGTGCGGGCTTCCTCGGCCGCGGCGATGACCTCGGCGTCACCGCTCCGTCCGCCGAGCGGGCGCACGAAGAAGTCGATGATGCCGAACACGATCGCGCCGATCATCGCGAACATCGCCCAGCCGACGAACAGCCCGGCGACGTTGCGGCCGTCGGCGGGGGCGAGCAGCACACTCGCCGCGTAGAACCCGACCGTCAGCACGAGGAACACGACGACGACGGTGACGAGGACGCGGTGCCAGGCGATGCGCGGGTTCATGCCCCCAGGATACGCGCCGTGCGGACGCGGTCCGGGCGTCGGTCGTGTCGATGCGCGTGCACCGTGCCACACTGCGCGCGTCGATCGACTGGCACGGTGTCGAAGTGTGCACGTGCATCGGATGCGTGTGCACCGTTCGACATCGTGCCCGTGGATCGACGCGTGCGATGTCGGAACACGCACACGCACGGGCGCCGCACACGCACGAGCGACGCGCGCGCGGCGCGCAGCCCGGGGCTCAGCGGTCCGCGTGCCGACCGTGCGGACGCTCACCGGCGCCGTCGGCGGGGCGACCCGTGGCGTCGGCGCGACCCGGCGCCCTGGACCCGTCCGCCCGTGGGACGGGACGGGTGCGGGGGCCGGTCGCCGCGCCTCCTGGACGCTGCACCGGACCGGTGCGGTCCCCGCGGACGACGGGGATGCGACCCGTCGGCGTCGTCTCGGTCTCGAGGCCGTCGCGACCGCCCATGAAGACGTCGCCGCCGACGCGTTCGTCCTCCCAGTCGTCGTCGTGGAGGACGCTCAGCGTGCCGGTCTCGGTCGAGGTGAGCCCGTGGCGCTCGAGCTCGGCGTCGCGCTGCTTGCCGAGGAACTCGCGGTTCGCGGTCTGGGCGTCCTGGAACATCGTCGTGCGGCCGGTGACGATGGCACGGATGCGTCGGCGCTCCCACCACTGCTTGCCGAAGTACATGAGGACGAGTCCGGCGCCGGCGTAGCAGGCCATCGTGATGAGGCCGCGCGAGTACGACGGGCCGACGCCGTAGATCTGGTGCTTGATCATGTCGACCATGCTCGAACCGACGACGACGTTGTTGAGCCACGCGAACGGCTCCGGCATGAACCACTTCGGGTAGGCGCCGCCGGACGACGGCATCGACAGGAAGACGAAGCAGATCATGGCCGGCGCGGCGATGAACCGGCCGACGAAGTAGCTCAGGCCGTTGACGGCGAGGCCGATCGCGACGATCCAGCCCCAGGCGATGAGGACGAGTTCGATCCAGTGCCCGTGGATGGCGCCGACCACGGGCCCGGCGAGGGTGTTCGTGATGAGGGAGATGACCAGGCCACCGACGACGATGACGGCCATGCGGGTGCGGTGCCGGAGCGGGCCGCCCATGATGCCGATGAACATCGCGACCATGTAGCCGCCGATGCACCAGGCGAGCATGACGTACATGGCGACGGTGCCGTACTCGTCCCAGGCGGGCAGCGGAGCCAGTTCGGTCACGGTGGGGGCGGCGACCCCGATGCCGGTCAGGACGGTTGTCAGCGTCACGGGGACGAGCGAGGCGACCTGGAACTGGTGCGCGGTGGCCTTGAAGACCTCGTTCGTCGAGGGGTCGTACGCCACGGCCATGGTGCCGGCGAGCACGTCGCGCTTGGCCTGCGCGAGGGAGTCGTAGGTGTGGAAGAGGTACTCGCCCGGCAGCGCCTTCTGCATCGCGGCCACCAGGGTCGGGTCGCTGCCGACGAGTGCCACGGGGACGTCGTGCGGGTGCGGGGCGTGGAACGCGAAGACGTAGCAGAGGCAGAAGCCGACGATGAAGAACAGCGGCATCCAGAGCTGGAGGCCGATCAACTGGAGCGACGGGTGCAGCGTCCCGAACCAACGCCGGTAGCCGCTGATGCGCTGCGGCTCCGGGACGGGTGCCTGCCGGACGCGACCGGAACCACCGGAGCCGCTGCGGGTCGGCCGGGTGCCGGCGACCGGGGCACCGCGTCGGGGCTTCGAACCACCGCGGGTGGACGGACGTGTCGTGCGCTGCTTGGGAGCGGATGACTGCCGCGGCCCCCCGTCACGATCCGGGAGGTCGTTGTTCCTGGGGACGTCGTTCCGCGGCGTGCTCACTCGGCGATGCGCTCCTGTTCTGGGTCGGGCCGCCAGGATACGCCCGGGATCCTGGTCGCGGTCAGGACCGGCTGCGCGACGCCTGCGCCGAGTCCATCGCGAGTTCCTCGGCGTCGAGGGTCACGAGCACGCGGCGCATGACCTCCTCGTCGAGGTTGCCCTTCTCGCGTTCCTCGAGCACGATCTCGCGGCGACGGTCGAGCAGTTCCCGCCGGATGTCCTGGATCTGCGCACCCCGCAGGCGGACCGGGGCGTTGCGCTCCTCGTCCTCCTCTTCCTCGGCGTCGCGGCGGAACGTCTCCGCCTGGCGCTCGAGCCGGGCCTTGAGCCGGTTCACCACGGCGTCGACGGCCTCGTCGCCGTACTGCTTCGACCAGTCCGGACGTCGCTTCTCGAGCAGCTCGATCGCGGCCTCGGTCGTGCGCTGGTTGAGGCGCATCTCGCTGCGGACGTCCTCCTCGCCCTCGGCCGGGTCCTGCACCTTGAGCGACCGGATCACGAACGGCAGGGTGAGTCCCTGGAGCAGGAGGGTCCCCACCGTCACGATGAACGCGATGATGAAGATGGTGTCCTGGGCCTTGATGTCGACCGGGTTCGCCACGACCGACACGGCGGCGGCGAGGGTCACCACGCCCCGCATGCCCGTCCACGAGATGACGGTGAGCTCGCGCCAGTTGAGCTTCGGTTCCGCCGAGCCGCGCATCCACCGCAGGGACGGATGGCCGCGGGAGAGCCGGATGCGCAGGGGTCGGAACCACCTGCCGTTGAAGCGGTTGCGCACGTAGGACTCGAACACGAAGAGCGGCCGCACGAGGATCACCACCACGAGCACCACGGCCGCGGCGGTCAGGGTCTGCCCGAGGCTGCGCTCGCTCTCGACGAGGTCCTGCACGACGGTGTTGAGCTGGAGGCCGATGAGGGCGAAGACGAACCCCTCGAGGATGACGTCGATGCTCGTCCAGAGCGGGCGCTCCTGCAGCCGGGTCGCGTAGCCCTCCTTCGGCGAGTTGTAGCCGATGTAGAGGCCGGCGGTCACCACCGCGATCACCCCGGAGCCGGAGAGGTCCTCGGCGAGGATGTACGCGACGAACGGCAGCAGGATGCTCATGATCGTCTCGACCACCGGGTCGTTGATCCGCATCCGGATCCAGTGCACCGCGACGCCGAGGACGATGCCGACCGCCAGTCCGACGCCGATCGCGAGGCCGAAGATCCCGAGGTCCTGCCAGATCGTGAGCGAGGTGCCCGCCGCGATCAGGGTGAACACGCGCACGAGCGTCAGGGACGCGGCGTCGTTGATGAGGCTCTCGCCGGACAGCACCGTCATCACGCGGCGGGGGAGCCCGAGCTTCCGGCCGATCGCGGCGGCCGACACCGCGTCCGGCGGGGCGACGATCGCGCCGAGCAGGATCGCCGCGGGCCAGTCCATGTCGGGGATGATGATGTACGCCGCGAGGCCGACGGCCAGTGCCGTGATGATCACGAGGAAGATGCCGAGTCGACGGATCTGCTTGATCGACTGCCGGAAGCTCTGCCACGACACGTCGAGCGCCGCCGAGTAGAGCAGCGGCGGCAGGATGATCGTCAGGATGACCTCGGAGTCGATCTCGATCGGCGGGAGGCCGGGCAGGAACGACGCGGCCAGGGCGACGGCCGTCACGAGCAGTGGCGCCGGCAGTCCCTTGGCCCGAGCGAACCCCGTCACCGCGAGCGATCCGACCAACAGGATGAGGAGCTCGACGGTGTCCATGCCGTCCATTCTCCCATCGGAATGGTTCCGGATCTGAACGAGTCCGAAGGCGACATGAACAGCAGGTGTCCGACAGGGTTTGCCAGGCGGCGTCCAGCCTGGGACACTTGCCCGCGGTGGACATCACACTCATAGTCGTCCTGGTCATCGCGTTGGCCCTCTTCTTCGACTTCACAAACGGTTTTCACGACACCGCCAACGCGATGGCGACCCCGATCGCCACCGGTGCGATGAAGCCCAAGGTGGCCGTCACGGTCGCCGCGGTGCTCAACCTCGTCGGTGCGTTCCTCAGCACCGCGGTGGCGACGTCGATCTCGCACGGCCTCATCAACGAGGGGCCCGGAGGCGTGGCGATCAGCCCGGAGATGATCTTCGCCGGGCTCATCGGGGCGGTCGTCTGGAACATGATCACGTGGCTGCGCGGCCTGCCGTCGTCGTCCTCGCACGCGCTGTTCGGCGGGCTCATCGGTGCCGCGATCGTCGGTGCGGGGTTCAACGCCGTCAACTACGCGGCCCTGCTGACGGTGGTGATCATCCCCGCGTTCCTCTCGCCGGTGATCGCCGCGCTGGTCTCGTTCCTGTCCACGCGGATCGCGTACCGGATCACCCGGCGCCCGGTCTTCCCGAACGAGCGCGGCGGCTTCCGCATCGGCCAGGTCTTCACGAGCTCGATGGTGTCGCTCGCGCACGGCACGAACGACGCGCAGAAGACGATGGGCGTCATCACGCTGACCCTCATCGCCTCGGGTGCGCAGTCGTCCGAGCAGGGCGTCCAGTTCTGGGTCGTCATCGCCTGCGCCCTGGCGATCGCCCTCGGCACGTACACCGGCGGGTGGCGCATCATCCGCACGCTCGGGTCCGGCATCACCGAGATCCGCGCGACGCAGGGGTTCGCGGCCGAGGCGTCGACCGCGGCGACGATCCTCGCCTCGAGCCACCTCGGCTTCGCGCTGTCCACCACGCAGGTGTCCTCCGGCTCGATCATCGGCGCCGGTCTGGGCCGCCGCGGGTCGAAGATCCAGTGGTCCACCGCCGGCAAGATCGTGATCGCCTGGTTCATCACCCTCCCGGCAGCCGCTGCCGTCGGCGCGGTCGCGTCCGGCATCGCCCGCCTCGGCGTCACGGGCCTCGTCATCGACGCGGTCGTCGGCGCCGCGGTGATCCTCGGGCTCTACCTGTGGTCGCTCCGCAAGCCGCACGAGCAGGCTGCCGCGATCGAGGTGGACGTCGCCGCCAACGCGGTGTTCACCCGCAAGGAGCTGCGTGACCTCCAGCGGAAGAAGCGCGCCGAGACCGTCGCCGCGCGTCGAGCCGAGCTGAGCCGCGAGCGCACCCTGCGCCGCATGGCCGGCCGCAAGGGAGGACGACGCTGATGAGCATCGACTGGTTCGCGTTCCTCACCGTGGCGATCGTGTCGCTCGTCGGCGCGTGCTTCGTGGTCACCGTGTACTCGATCGGCCTCCGCTTCTGGAGCGCCGCCGACACCCGCGCCGGCAAGTTCACCGTGAAGGACGACGGCACGATCGGTCCGGCGACGGTCGGGTTCCCGCACCCGTCGAACGTCACGACCGCCGTGCGCTGGTTCCGGACGCTGTCCGTCGCCTGCTTCGTCGTCTCCGGCGCGGCCGTCCTCTACGGCATCTACCTCATCGTCCCGCAGTTCCACTGACGCATCCCGCGCTGACGCGTGCGCGCCCTGGGCGCGACCCCCTGACGGCCTGGAGGCACGGTGCCGACCCGCACCGCGCCTCCAGGCCGTCACCGCGCGCGTCCACCGCGCCACCCGCGACGTCCGCGCACGTCGCGACGCGCCCGCCCGGGCCTGGGCCCGGCCCCGACCGGCCGGACGGGCTACCCTCGTGGGCGTGACCGGCAACGAAGCAGCACAGACCCGTACCGAGACCGACTCCCTGGGGTCGCGTGACGTCCCAGCGGACGCGTACTGGGGCATCAACACCCTCCGCGCCCTCGAGAACTTCCCCATCACCTCGGTGCCGATCGCGGTCTACCCGGACCTCATCGAGGCCCTCGCGACCGTCAAGCAGGCGGCCGCCCGGGCGAACAAGGCGATCGGGGTGCTCGACGCCGAGCGTGCCGACGCCATCGACCGTGCCGCGCAGGAGGTCCGCGACGGCTCGCTCCGGGACCAGTTCGTCGTCGACATCGTGCAGGGCGGTGCCGGTACCTCGACGAACATGAACACGAACGAGGTGCTCGCGAACCGCGCCCTCGAGCTCCTCGGCCGCGAGAAGGGCGACTACGGGTACCTGCACCCGATCGACCACGTCAACCGCAGCCAGTCGACGAACGACACGTACCCGACGAGCATCAAGCTCGCGATGATCCTCGGCGTGCGGCGGCTCGTGTCGCAGCTCGAGGCGCTGTCCGACGCGTTCGCGGAGCGCGGGCACGCCTTCCAGGACGTGCTGAAGATCGGACGCACGCAGCTGCAGGACGCGGTGCCGATGACCCTCGGGCAGGAGTTCACCGGCTTCTCGCACACCATCCAGGAGGACGTCCTCCTGCTCAAGACGGTCATGCCGCTGCTCGCCGAGACGAACCTCGGCGCAACGGCGATCGGCACGGGCATCACGGCCGACCCCCAGTACCGCGACGAGGTCCGCCGCCAGCTGCAGGTCGCGTCCGGGCTCGACATCGTGACGGCCCCGGATCTCATCGAGGCGACGAGCGACGCCGGCGCGTTCATGACCCTGTCCGGCACCGTGAAGCGGAGCGCGGCGAAGCTCTCGAAGATCTGCAACGACCTGCGGCTGCTGGCCTCGGGTCCGCAGGCCGGCCTGGGGGAGATCACGCTCCCGGCCCGGCAGGCGGGGTCCTCGATCATGCCGGGCAAGGTGAACCCGGTCATCCCCGAGGTCGTGAACCAGATCGCGTTCGCGGTCGTGGGGGCGGACACCACGGTCACGATGGCGGCCGAGGGCGGGCAGCTGCAGCTCAACGCGTTCGAGCCGATCATCGCCCACTCGATCCTGCAGTCGCTGCAGTGGATGGCGAGCGGGTGCGCGACGCTCCGGGTGAACTGCGTGGCCGGGATCGAGGCGAACGAGGCGAAGCTCGCGGCCCAGGTCGACACGAACGTCGGCGTCGTCACCGCGCTCACGCCGTACATCGGGTACGCGGCCGCGGCGTCGATCGCGCACACGGCGTTGACGACCTCGACGCCCATCTCGACGCTCGTGACCGCGGCGGGGCTCATGGAGGAGGACCAGGTCCAGCGCGTCCTGAGCCCGGCGCGGCTGTCGGGCATCGAGCTGGCGACGGGGGCGATCCCGGTCGTCACCGAGGAGATGCTCGACCGGGCGGCGCGCGAGCGCTGACGCGCGGCGCCGCGCCGCGCCTCCGCAGTGTGCGAGGTTCCGCGCACGGTGCGGGGCAATCGCGCTCCCACACCGGTCGGAACCTCGCACACTGCGATCGCGGGCTCGCACCGTGCGAGCAGCGTTCACCCGGTGCCTACGGCATCGGCGGCTCGCCGACCCGCACCTGCCGGGACAGGTCCCGCAGGTGTTCCGCCGCCTCGGCCTGGGCGGGATCGGCGTCGTCCTCGGCCGCCCGCTGCGCCGCGATCGTCCGGACGTGGTGCGCGGCGGCGATGTCGGCGTCCCGCCACCGGGCGAGCGTGAAGTTCCGCGTGACGTCCCGCAGCGGCAGCCGGATGGACTCGTCGGCCTCGATCCCGGCGAGGAGCTGGCGCATCCGGATCACCTCGGAGTCGAGCTCACCGCCCACCACGAGGACGAAGTTCGAGATGTACAGGTACACGAGCAGCAGGATCGCGCCACCGAGCCACCCGTACGCCTTGTTGCCGCCGCCGATCGTCTCGACGTAGAGCGAGAACCCGAGCGTCGCCAGTGCCCACGTCACGATGGCGAACCCGGCACCGGCGGACACCCACCGCAGCTGCGGCGTCTTCACGTTCGGCGTCGCGTAGTACAGCACCGCGACCATCACGACGAGGTCGGCGGCGAGGATCGGCCACTTCACCACGTTCCAGAGGTCGTCGATCCACGGCGCCCACCCGAAGGACCGGATGACCGCGGCGGAGATCGTCGGGGTGCCGAGCAGGATCACGATCGCGATCGCACCGCCGGCCATCACGAGCAGCGTGACGAGGAGCATCATGCTGCGGAACTTCCAGATGCGACGCCCCTCCTCGACCTCGTAGGCGGTGTTCATCGCCCGGCCGAACGCCGTCGCGTACCCGGAGAGCGACCACAGCGTCAGCACGACGCCGATCGCGAAGCCGAGCCACGGGTTGTCCAGGGTGAGGAGCTGCCGGAGCGGACCCTCGAGGTGCGCAGCCGTCTCGGGGCGGACGATGAACCCGAGGATCCCGATGATGTCCTCGAGGCTGTCGCCCTGCCGGTCCACGATCGACAGGGCCGACACCACGGTCAGCGTCGTCGGGAACACCGTGAGCAGCGCGAAGAACGTCAGCGACGCCGCCGCGTCGACGACGCGGTGCCGGATGACCGAGTGGTAGGTGCGCCGGACCACGGCGCGGACTCCCGTCCGCTGGAGGTCGCGCGATGCGCTGTCCGGCATGCGTTGTACGGTACCCGACACCTGCGGGCCAGGAGGCGCGGTGGCGGCCCGCACCGCGCCTCCCGTCCGGTCGACGGTCGCGTCCGGCGGCCGCTCCGCTCGTCAGTTCGCGTGCGGGTGCCGTGCGTCGTACCGGCGGAAGGACGGCACCGCGCGGAGGAGCAGCGCGACCAGGCCGATGATCAGCACGCCGCCGATGATCGGCGGGTACGCGATGCCGGCGGCGACCACGAGCCCCGCGTAGAGGTCGCCCAGCCGCGGTCCACCGGTGACGACGACGATGAAGATGCCCTGCAGGCGTCCGCGCATGCCGTCCGGGGAGGCGGCCTGCAGGATCGTGTTCCGGAACACCGAGCTGACGTTGTCCGCGCCGCCGGCCGCCGCGAGGAAGAGTGCCGCGAGGCCGAGCGCGGGCAGGATGCCGGTGCTGAACGCGTCGCCCTCGCGGCCGCCGAGCGCGTGGGCACAGGCGATGACCACGCCGAACGCCGCGATCGCGCCACCGTAGGCGGTGATCGCCCAGCCGACCGCCTCGCCCTGGCGGCGGACGTGTCCGAGCGGACCGGAGAACACGCTCGAGAGCAGGGCTCCGATCGCGTACGCCGCGGTGAGGGTGCCGACGGTGATCGACCCGCCGCCGATCACGAGCGCACCGATCGCGGGGAAGAGCACGCGGGGCTGCCCGAACGTCATCGCGACGATGTCGAGCACGAACGTCATGGTGATGTTCCGCGACCGTCGGAGGAACCGCGCCCCCTCGACGAGCGAGCTGAGCCCCGGACGGAGCGCGTCCCGGTCGGCGGCCATCCGCGGCAGGGTGAACACCCCGAGGAACGCGAACGTGAACAGGACCACGTCGATCGTGTACGTCGGGGCGAAGCCGACGGCCGCGATGAGCACGCCCGCGACCGCGGGACCCACCGTGACCTGGAACCCCGAGGCGATGCCGCCGAGGGCGCTCGCCGCCGGCAGCAGGTCCGTGCCCACGAGCCGGGGCACGATCGCGGAGCGGGACGCGTTGCTCACGGTCGCGGCGACGGCGTTGACCGTGGCGAGGACGTAGAGCAGGGCGACGCTGTGCAGTCCGAGCCAGGCGTGCGTGGCGATCAGGGCCACGGCGGCCCAGGCGATCACGGCGGACACGAGTGCGACGGTGCGCCGGTCGAACGCGTCGGCGAGCATCCCGCCGTAGAGGCCGGCGACGATCATCGGCAGGAGCGCGATCACGCCGACGAGGGCGACCGCGAAGGTCGAACCGGTGATGTCGTAGACCTCGAGGCCGACGGCGACGGTGGTCATCTGCGTGCCGATGCCGGCGATGGCGGTGCCGAGCCAGAGCCGGGCGAACGCGGGGGAGCGGCGGAGCGGGGTGAGGTCGGCGAGGAGACGGCGTCGGCGCTCGCCGGTCGGTGTGGATGATGTCACGGTGGAACCATTCTGGGGGCTGCGGCGCCGTCCGTGGACGTGCGGGGCCGTGTCCGCGCTCTCTGGTTGACTGGCGGGCATGACTGACCTGAACAGCAAGCCCGAGTTCGACGCCCCCGAGGGCCCCGCCCCCACCGAGCTCGTCATCACCGACATCGTCGAGGGCTCCGGCGACGTGGCCTCCGCCGGGTCGACCGTCAAGGTGCACTACGCCGGCGTCGAGTACGAGACCGGCGAGGAGTTCGACAGCTCGTGGAACCGCGGCGAGCCGATCGACTTCCCGCTCGCCGCCCTGGTGCGCGGCTGGCAGGAGGGCATCCCCGGCATGAAGGTCGGCGGGCGCCGCAAGCTCGTCGTCCCGCCGGAGCTCGCCTACGGCCCCGCCGGCGGTGGCCACTTCCTGTCCGGCAAGACCCTGATCTTCGTCATCGACCTGCTCGGGGTCCGCTGATGCAGGTCGGCGCACCGACCATCGAGCTGAACGACGGACACCGGTTCCCGGAGCTCGGCCTCGGCACCTACGGGCTGAACGGCGACGAGGGCGCCGCGGCCGTCGGGACGGCGATCGCGGGCGGCTACCGGCTGCTCGACACCGCGCTCAACTACGGCAACGAGGACGCCGTCGGCAAGGCCGTCCGCGAGTCCGAGGTGGCGCGCGAGGACCTCGTCGTCACGTCGAAGCTCCCCGGCCGCCACCACGGCTACGACGAGGCGCACCGCTCGATCGACGAGACCCTCGGCAACCTGGGCCTCGACTCGGTCGACCTGTACCTGATCCACTGGCCGAACCCGTCGGTGGACAAGTTCGTCGACACGTGGAAGGCCTTCGTCGACCTCCGCGACAGCGGCAAGGTCCGCTCGATCGGCGTCTCGAACTTCACCCCGGAGCACCTGCGTCGCATCGTGGACGCCACGGGTGTCGCCCCGGCCGTGAACCAGGTCGAGCTGCACCCGTACTTCCCGCAGGGCGAACTGCGGAAGGTGCACCAGGAGCTCGGCATCGTGACCGAGAGCTGGAGCCCCCTGGCGAAGCGGTCGGAACTCCTCACGGAGCAGCCGATCGTCGACGCCGCCGCCGCGCACGGGGTCACCCCCGGGCAGGTCGTGCTCCGCTGGCACGTCCAGATCGGTGCCGTCCCGGTGCCGAAGTCCGGCGACGCGGCCCGGCAGCGTGAGAACCTCGACGTCTTCGGCTTCGAGCTGACCGACGCCGAGGTCGCGGCGATCTCCGGCCTCGAGCGCGGACGCCTCTGGGACGGCGACCCGGACACGCACGAAGAGATGTAGGAAGCCTCACTTCGGGATGGGGGGACTACACTGGGTTCCCCTGTCCCGAAGGGTTGTGTGTGTCAGAACCGACCGAGATCGACCGCGAGCGCGGCTACGTGGACGGCCTGTTCGGCCGTCTCGACGAGCTGACCGCCGAGGCCGAGCAGCGTCTCGCCGAAACCCGTCGTCAAGCGGTCGGCGGGAACCACCAGAGCCGCAGTGAACGCGACGCGTACGCCCGGCTCTACGAGGACACCATCGCGACGCTCGAGCGCGTCGGCGACCGCCTGGTCTTCGGGCGGCTCGAGGTGTCCGAGCCGGACAGCGACGAGGACTCGTTCCGCTACATCGGCCGCGTGGGCCTGCGGGACCGCGACCACCGACCGCTCCTGCTCGACTGGCGCGTCCCCGGTGCCAGCGCCTTCTACCAGGCGACCGCCGCGCACCCGATGGGCATGCGCGCCCGCCGGCACCTGACCCTCGACGGGCGCAGCGTCGTCGGCATCGAGGACGAGGTCTTCGACGCCACGCTCTACGACGACGAGCGCACGCACCTGCAGGGCGAGGGCGCGCTCCTCGCCGCGGTCACCGCCGAGCGCACCGGCCGGATGACGGACATCGTCGCGACGATCCAGGGCGAGCAGGACCGGATCATCCGCTCCCCGCTCGAGGGCGTGCTCATCGTCCAGGGCGGCCCCGGCACGGGCAAGACCGCCGTGGCCCTGCACCGTGCGGCCTACCTGCTGTACTCGTACCGCGAGCGGCTCCGGGGCTCCGGCGTGCTCATGGTCGGCCCGTCGCCGGCGTTCCTGACCTACATCGAGCAGGTGCTCCCGTCGCTCGGCGAGACCGGCGTGGTGATGGCCTCGCTCGGCTCGCTCTACCCGGGCGTGCACGCGACGAAGCACGACCAGCGCGACGTCGCCGCGGTGAAGGGCTCGGCCGAGATAGCGCAGCTGCTCCGTCGCGCGGTGCGGTCCCGCCAGGTCGTCCCGACCGAGTCGGTCACGCTCGACGTCGAGGGGGAGCGGCTCGTCGTGCCGCCCGAGCTCGTCGCCGACGCCATGAAGCGTGCGCAGGACCGCGGGAAGCCCCACAACGCCGCCCGCGTCACGTTCAACAAGACCGCGCTCGACGCCATGACGCGGTTGCTCGCCGAGCAGCTCCGCCAGCGCGGGACCACCGTCGACGAGGCGGACGAGAAGGTCCTGCGCGAGGACATCCGGTCGTCGTACGACGCCCGCGTGCTCCTCAACACCGCGTGGCTGCCGCTGCCGCCGGAGAAGCTCCTCGAGGACCTGTACGCCCGGCCGAACTGGCTCGCCTCGCTCACCCCCCACTGGACCCCGGAGCGCCGGGCCCTGCTGCTGCGGGAGCGGGGAGCCGCGTTCACGGTCGAGGACGTCCCGCTCCTCGACGAGGCCGCCGAGCTCCTCGGCCCGTTCGACCCCACCGGCGGTGCCGCCAAGCGCGCGGCGAAGGCCAGCCGCAACCGCGACATCGAGAACGCCCGCCAGGCCATCGAGAACATGGGCGTCGAGGGCATCGTCACCGCCGAGCAGGTCGCCGGCTCCTTCGCCGAGGGCGGCGACCCCCGCTCCACCGCCGAGCGCGCCGCCGAGGACCGCGAGTGGACCTACGGCCACATCGTCGTCGACGAGGCGCAGGAGCTCTCCCCGATGCAGTGGCGGGTGCTCGCCCGCCGGAACCCGCTCCGCTCGTTCACGATCGTGGGCGACATGGCGCAGGGGTCCTCGCCCGGGGCCGCCCGCACGTGGGACGACGTCGTCGGCGCCCTCGCCCGTCGTCGTCGGGGCCGCGCGCCCCAGGTGCCGATCGAGCACCGCGTCGAGGAACTCACCGTGAACTACCGCACGCCGCGCTCGATCGTCGAGGCCGCCGGGGCCTTCGCGGACGCCGCCGGCCTCGCGGTCACCCGGACCGAGGCCGTGCGCGACGGCGACCCCGTGGTGCGCGTCACGTCCAGCCGGGCCGAGGTGCTCGACACGGTCGCCGCGATCGTCGGCAGCGAGCGGGAGCACATCGGGGCCGGCACGATCGGCGTCATCGTGCCCGAGGCGGACGTGGACGCGGTCCGCGAGCGGTTGGCCCGGACCGAGGTGGACGTCCGGTCGCTCGGGTCGCCCCGGCCGGGGTCCGTCACGGTGCTCACGGGCGCCGATGCGAAGGGGCTCGAGTTCGACGGCGTGCTGCTGGTCGACCCGGAGCGGGTCGGTGCGGACGCGGCGCGTGCGGCTGCCGCCGTGTACGTCGCCATGACGCGCCCGACGCGCCGCCTGACCGTCATCGACGTCGCCTGAGCGCGGCGCGCGTCACTTCGTGAGCGCCGCGCGCGTCACTTCGTGAGCGCGGCGCGCGTCACTTCGTGAGCAGGAATGGTCGGGTGCGCGCGGGCGACCCGACCGTTTCTGCTCACGAAGCGAGCGCACGAGCGCGCGGGCGGGCGCGGGCGCACGGGAGGCGCGGCGCACCTCCGTCAGGTCGGGGTGCCCTCGGCCCGCACGCGCGTCACCAGCGCCGCCCACGGGCCGTCGAGGCGGGTGCCGGGGATCGTGACCGTCGTCCGTTCGACGGTGATCGTCCACGTGAAGTCGTCGCGGACGCCCGGCGCAGGGGCACTCGGGGCGTCGCGGGGCAGGGCACCGACGAGCGCCGACCACCCGCCCGGGTCGTCGCAGGCATCGGTGTCGACGCGCCAACCCCTGGTGGTGCCGGCGATGCCCCCACTGCGGCGGACGTCGATGTGCATGCCCCCGACGGTACGCCGGCAGCCCGGCTCAGTCGAGCACGCCGACCGTGCGCCAGGCGTCCTGCACCGCGGTGTGCTGCGCCGACCCGTCCCCGAAGCGCGTGCGGGCGGCGTCGACGGTGACGGTGGCGAACCCGGCGAAGTCGATCGAGGCGGTGACGGTGTCGGACGTGAGGGCGTCCCACCAGACGGCTCCGGCGCCTTCCCACGCGTTGCCGCCGATCACCGTGGCGGCCAGGTAGAAGGCGTGGTTCGGAATGCCGGAGTTCGTGTGCACGCCGCCGGAGTCCTCGGTGGTGTCGACGTACCCGGCCATCGTCGCGGGCTGCGGGTCCTTGCCGAGCACCGGATCGTCGTAGGCGGTGCCGGGGGCCTGCATCGACCGCAGTGCGACGCCGTGCACGGCCGGCGTGAAGAGCCCCTCGCCGATGAGCCACGACGCCTGGTCGGCGCTCTGGCGGCGGGCGTACTGGGCGACGAGCGACCCGAAGACGTCGCTGATCGACTCGTTCAGCGCCCCGGACTGCCCCTCGTACGTGAGGTCGGCGGTGTACTGGGTCACGCCGTGCGCGAGTTCGTGGCCGATGACGTCGACCGCGATCGTGAAGCGGTTGAAGACCTCGCCGTCGCCGTCGCCGAACACCATCCGGCTGCCGTCCCAGTAGGCGTTGTCGTAGTCCTGCCCGTAGTGCACCGTGGCGTCGAGGGGGAGGCCTGCGCCGTCGATCGACACCCGGCCGAACACCTCGAGCCAGAAGGCGTGGGTGTCGCCGAGGCCCGTGTACGCCTCGTCCACCGCGGGGTCGCCGGAGTCCGGGTCGCCCTCGCGCCGGACCGGGGTGCCCGGGAGCGTGGTGCTGCCGTGCGCGTCGGAGATGGTCCGCTGCGGCGACCGGTCGACCGTGCCGCTCACGCCCTGCGGACGGACCCGGTGCTCGTGCTTCGGACGCTGGACGGTGTCGAGCGACGCCAGCGCCGTCCGTGCCGCCGAGGCCGCGCGTGGGAAGCCCCGGGCATCGGCGACGGCGCGGAGCAGGTATGGCGGGACGACGGATCGGATGCGGTCGGTCGGGGTCATGGCGTCATGGAACCACCGGGCACCGACACCGCGGTCAGTCCTGCTTGCGGTTCTCCACGAGCCCGAGGGCGTACGACTCCCACCACTGTCCGGCGGCCGGCCCGCCGTTGCAGGTGCCGTCGCTCAGCCCCGGCGTCTTCACCCACAGCAGCGCGTCGAGCCGGGTGGAACCGCGGGTGACGTGCGGGGCCTGACCGAGGCCGGCGCCGTCCGGGTTGCACCACGTGCCGCGCCAGCCCTGACCGTTGCGCGAGACGTCGATGACGAAGTGCGTGTCCCCGCCGATCGCGTCCGCGAGCCGATCGGCGTAGGCGCGTTCCTGGTCGACCCGGTAGAAGTTCGAGACGTTCGTGAAGAAGCCCTGCACCCGGTCGACCCCGGCCTCGCGCAGCCACTTCGCCATCGTCGCCGTCGGCACGCGGTTCTCGTTCCCGCCGTCGAGGTACACGGTGAGGCCGTGGCCGCTGAGCTCGTCGACGGCCTTGCGGATCAGGGGCAGGCGGTCCTGCTCGAGGCGCTTGCACACCTGGATCTGGGCGATGGCGTCCGGCTCGACGAGCACGACGGCCCGGGAACCCGCCATGGCGCGCACCGCCGACCGGACCCACGGCAGGTACTCGTCCGCGGCGGTCCCGCCCTTGGAGTAGCTGCCGCAGTCGCGGTCCGGGACGTTGTAGAGGACGAACACCGGCGTCTTCCGCTGCCGCTCGGCGCTGCGGACGACGTCCCGGATGGTCCGGCGCGTCTCGGACACCGAGGTGTTCGTCAGCCAGGTGGCGATCGGCTCGTCCGCGATGACGGCGATCTTCCGGGCCGTGGTGTCGTCGCCGTCGGCACGGGCCTCGGACTCCCGCTTGCCGGGCTGGTTCTCGGCCTCGGGCTGCTCCGCGAGGCCGCCCGGGAACGCCTCGGACGCCGTCTTCCGCTCGGCGACCTGCCTGCCGGTGGGCTCGGTGCCGCGGGGGAGCACCAGCACGAGCGTCACGACGAGCGCGGCGACGACGACCGCGGCGAGCCCGATCCACGTCCACTGACGACGGCCGGGGCTGCGGCGTGCACGGGTTCCCTCGAGACTCGGCATGCGCCCATGCTCGCAGGTGCGCCCCCGGCGTGCCCAGGCCCGGCCCGTCCCGCCGGGCGTTCACCCAGCGTCGCCGCCGGTTCTTGCCAGGACCGTGTCCCAGACTGGCCGGATGTTTCGGAAGCTCCTCCTCCTCGCCCTGACCGCGGCGTACGCCTGGGTGATCTGGCGGATGACGCTGACCCCGCAGGTCTTCTCGGCGGCGCAGAACTCCCTCGTCCTGCACGCGATCGCCTGGGTGCAGCAGCTCCCGCACGGCACGTGGTTCAGCTACGACCGCGTGGAGTTCCTCGCCAACATCGCGATGTTCGTGCCCGTGGGGATGCTCGCCGCGCTGTGGCTCCCGCGCCGGTGGTGGATCCTCGGTGCGGTCGTCGCGGTCGTGCTCTCCACCGGCATCGAGTTCGCGCAGGCGACCTACCTGCCGTACCGCGTGGCCGATCCGCGCGACGTCCTGTCGAACGGCCTCGGCGGCCTGCTCGGCGCGACGCTCGTCGGCCTCGTCCGCAGTCTCTTGCCGGCACCACGTCGGCGTCGCCTGCGCGCCAGGACCGTCTAGCGATCTGGTAGTCTTGCGCGGTTGCCGTCGAACGGCCGCGGACAAAGAGCGCTCGTGCATCAGGCACGGGCACCGCGCAACGGACTGAAAGGGGATCTACGCATGGCACTTGACGCGAAGGTCAAGCAGGAGATCATCGAAGAGTACGCGACCCACCCGGGCGACACCGGTTCCCCCGAGGTCCAGGTCGCCGTTCTGACGCGTCGTATCAACGACCTGAACGAGCACCTCAAGGAGCACAAGCACGACCACCACTCGCGTCGTGGTCTGCTGCTCATGGTCGGTCAGCGTCGCCGTCTCCTCGGTTACCTCTCCGACGTCGACATCGCCCGCTACCGTGCGCTCATCGAGCGTCTCGGCCTGCGTCGCTAGTCGACCGACCCACGGCTTGACCGAACGCCCCGGCCCTCACACGAGGACCGGGGCGTTCTCCGTTCCCCCGGGAATGGTTGCGGGGGACGTGCGGTTGGGTACGATGTTCATGCAAACGCATCGAAAGTCGGGACTCACCATGACCACCATCGCCGTCGTCTCCGCCGGGCTCTCCGAGCCCAGCTCCACCCGCCTGCTCGCCGACCGCCTGGGCGAGGCCACGATCGCGGCGCTCGCCGCACCGAGCCCGTCCGGCCTGCCAGGAGGCGCGGCCCACGTCCTGCACGTCGACCTGCGTCCGCTGGCGCACGAGATCACCGACGCGATGCTCACCGGGTTCGCCGCACCGGCGCTGTCCGCCGCGATGGCGACGGTCGTCGAGGCCGACGCCGTGGTGTTCGTCACGCCGATCTTCACCGCCGGCGTGAGCGGTCTGGCGAAGTCGTTCCTCGACGTGCTCGACAAGGACTCGCTCGCCGACATGCCGGTCCTGCTCGGAGCCACCGGCGGCACCGCACGACACTCGCTCGCGATCGAGCACGCGCTGCGTCCGGTGTTCGCGTACCTCCGCGCCGCGGTCGTCCCCACCGGTGTGTTCGCCGCCACCGACGACTGGGGGAGCGAGGGCGACTCGGCTGCACTGGACGGTCGCATCCGCCGGGCCGGTGAGGACCTGGCCTGGGCGATCCGCGCCTCCCGTCGGACCCCGCAGGAAGCCGACGCGCTCCCCGAGACGGCGGACTTCGCGTCCCTGCTCGGTGGGCTCGGCCACTCGCCCGTGCGCTCTTAGGCCGGCCACAGGGGTCGTCGGGCGGGGGTGCAGCCCCTGCCCGGCCCGCTCACCGGTGGGCTCGGGAACCTCGTCGTGACGACGGATCGTGACGACGAGGAGGACCGATGGACACCAGGGGCAACGGCCGGCGACCCGGCTGGACGACGAGTGCGCTCGTCAGCGTGGGCGGGCTCGTGGTCGCGGCGCTGACCGGGGCCGGGGTGTGGTTCGGGCACGAGCAGGCCACGACGGGCTCGGCCGACTCGTCGACGAGTGACGCCGGGACCTCGTCCGACGCCGGGACCGCGACCGACCAGGGCGTGAGCCAGGGCACGACCGGTGGCTCCGGCTCCTCGGACGCGACCACGACGGGATCGTGACCGTGCGTGCCGCAGCCGAGTGGGACCTCTGGACCACCACCGCCCGCGTCGTCCTCGACCACCGTGACCGCCGCCACCTCGCCGCCGCACGGGCGTGCGTCGTCGAGGTCACCGCCGCCGTCGACGCGGCGTGCAGCCGCTTCCGCAGCGACTCCGAGCTCGTCGCCCGCGCAGCCGACCTGGTGCGCGGCGCCGAGGTCTCCCCGCTCCTCGCCGCACTCGTGCACCACGCGCTCGACGCCGCACGTACCTCCGACGGCGACGTCGACCCGACCCTCGGCGCCCGCATGGCGTCGCTGGGCTACGACGCCGCGTTCGCCGACGCCGCGCCCGTGCCGACGCCCGAGGCCGTGGCCCGAGCGCTCGACGGTCGCCCGGCGTGGCAGCGTGTCCTGCTGTCCGGCACCTTCCTGCGCGTGCCTGAGAGCGTCACGCTCGACCTCGGTGCCACCGCCAAGGCCGCCGCTGCCGACATGGCCGCGGCGAGCATCACCGCCCGCCTCGGCATCGGCGCGCTCGTCTCGCTCGGCGGGGACGTCGCGACCGCCGGGCCCGACCCGTCCGGCGGCTGGCAGGTCCGGGTGCAGGACCTCGACGACGACCCCGCCGACCACGTGCGGATCGCCTCCGGCTGGTCCGTCGCGACCTCGAGCACCCGGAAGCGCCGGTGGGAGCAGGACGGCCACGCCCGGCACCACATCCTCGACCCGCGGTGGGGGCTGCCGGCCGAACCGGTCTGGCGTTCGGTGACCGTCGTCGCGCCGTCGTGCGTCACGGCGAACACGATGACGACCGCCGCGGTCGTCCGTGGACACGGTGCCACCGAGATGCTGCGGCGGAGCGGTCGCGCGGCACGCCTGGTCGCTGCGGACGGCACCGTCGTCCGGATCGGGGGCTGGCCCGCCGACGACGGCTGATCAGTACCAGTGCGGGTTGACGCTCATCTCGTGGTTCCACGCCCCGCACGGCGAGCCGTAGGCGTCGTGGATGTAGGCGAGGCCCCAGTTGATCTGGGTCGCCGCGTTCGTCCGCCAGTCCGCGCCCGCGACGGACATCTTCTCCGCCGGGAGTGACTGGGGGATGCCGTACGCACCGCTCGAGACGTTCAGGGCGTTCGCACGCCAGCCGGACTCCTGCGTCCACAGGGACACCAGGCACGAGAACTGGTCCGACCCCCACCCGTACGACCCGATGGCGCTGCGGGCGTACGCCTGGGCACCCGCCGGGTCGACCACGACGCCGCCCGTGCTCGGGTAGGACGAACCGCCGCCGCTCGTCGACGGGACGGCGGGGCTCGGTGCCGCGTCGGCTGCTGCTGCTGCCGCGGCCGCCTCCTCGCGCTTCCGCTGCTGTTCGGCCTTCTGCGCCGCGACCTGCACGCCGAGCTGGTACCGCTGCTCGGTCTTCGCGGTGGTGTCCTTGAGCGACGCCAGCTGGGCGTAGAGCTCGTCGCTGTGCTGCTGCGTGTCGTCGACCGCGGCGTCGGCGGCGGCCTCGGCGTCCTTCGCCGCGCTCGCCTTCGTCTCGGCGGCGTCGGCCAGGTCGGCGCGTTCGTCCTCGGCACGGGTGGCCTGGTCGTGCAGCGAGGACGCGGTCTTCGCGGCGACCGAGGCGTCGTCCATCACGCCGGCCCACGTCGACGACAGCTGGTCGAGCGCGCCGAGCTGGTACAGCAGCTGGGAGGGGTCCTTCGCCGTCGCGATGCGCGTGGTCATCTGGCTCGAGCTGCCGTCACGGTAGAGGTTCGCGGCGAGCTGGCCGGCGCGCTGCTGGGCGCGGTCCGCGGTCTTCGCCGCCTGGTCCGCCTGGGTCTGGAGGCTCGTGGCGGCCTGGGTGGCCGACGCCAGTGCCGACTCGGCCGCGTCCGCACGCTGGGACGCCACGAGCGCCGCCTGCGACTTCACGGCTGCGGCCTGCTGGGCGGACTCCAGCGCCGCCTGGACCCTGGTGACCTCGGCCTTCTTGGTCTGCTCGTTGCCCTTCGCGTGCTCGACGTCCTGCCAGCTCGGGTACTCCGTCGCGTTCGCCGGGACAGCGGTGACGACGGGGGCGACGAGCGCGCCGACGACCACTGCGGCCGCGACGAACCAGCCCCGGGAGGGGGTGAGGCGCATGGCAGCAGGCTAGCGAGGACACTCCGGTTCGCCGTGAGCCTCGCCGCCGAATCCCTGAGGACTGGTAAAGTCCATCACGTCCAGGGACCGTTTCCCCGGGCGTTACGACAAACACTGCGCAGGCCGGGCACGGAGCTGGTCATCGGTGGTGGCTCGCGGGCCGGACGGTTTCCCGAGTGCTTCTACTGCTGGCCAGACATGCGTCCCGATCCCTTCGGCGCGCACGCACCATCGGGTGCCGTGGCCCCAGCCTGCCGAACACATCAAGGAGGCACCCTTTTGGAGGGTCCCGAGATCAAGTTCGCCGAGGCCGTTCTCGACAACGGCAAGTACGGCAAGCGCACCGTCCGGTTCGAGACCGGTCGGCTCGCACAGCAGGCGCAGGGCGCGGTCGCCGCGTACCTCGACGAGGACACCATGCTCCTCTCGGCCACCAGCGCCGGCAAGCACCCGCGTGAAGGGTTCGACTTCTTCCCGCTGACCGTCGACGTCGAGGAGCGCTCGTACGCCGCCGGCAAGATCCCCGGTTCGTTCTTCCGTCGTGAAGGCCGTCCCAGCACCGAGGCGATCCTCGTCTGCCGCCTCATCGACCGGCCGCTGCGCCCGTCGTTCGTCGACGGCCTCCGCAACGAGGTCCAGATCGTCATCACCGTCCTGAGCATCGCTCCGGACGAGTTCTACGACGCGCTCGCGATCAACGCCGCGTCCGCGTCGACGCAGATCTCCGGTCTGCCGTTCTCCGGCCCGATCGCCGGTGTGCGCCTCGCGCTCATCGGTGACCAGTGGGTCGCGTTCCCGAAGGCGTCGCAGCTCGCCGAGGCCGTCTTCGACCTCACCGTCGCTGGACGTGTCGTCACGGACGAGGCCGGCAACGAGGACGTCGCCATCATGATGGTCGAGGCCGAGGCCACCGAGCACAGCTGGGACCTCATCCAGGGCGGCGCGACCAAGCCCGACGAGGCCGTGGTCGCGCAGGGGCTCGAGGCGGCGAAGCCGTTCCTCAAGCAGCTCGTCGAGGCGCAGGCGAAAATGGCCGCCCAGTCGGCCAAGGAGATCCAGGACTACCCGGTCTTCCCGCCGTACGCCCCCGAGGTCTACGACGCGGTCGAGGCCATCGCGCTGTCCGAGCTCGGCGACGTCTACAAGATCGCCGGCAAGCTCGAGCGTCAGGACGCCGACGACGCCCTGAAGGCCCGCGTCAAGGAGGCCATCGCCGCCAAGGTGACGGCCGGCGAGCTCCCCGAGAGCGCCAACGGCCAGGTCAGCGGTGCCTACAAGTCGGTCACGAAGAAGGTCGTCCGCGGCCGGATCCTGACCGAGCAGGTCCGCATGGACGGTCGCGGCCTCGCCGACATCCGTCCGCTCGACGCCGAGGTCGCCGTGATCCCGCGCGTCCACGGTTCGGCGATCTTCCAGCGCGGCGAGACCCAGATCCTGGGCGTCACCACGCTGAACATGCTCAAGATGGAGCAGCAGATCGACTCGCTGTCGCCCGTCACGAAGAAGCGCTACCTGCACCACTACAACTTCCCGCCGTACTCGACGGGTGAGACCGGTCGTGTCGGTTCGCCGAAGCGTCGCGAGATCGGGCACGGCTTCCTCGCCGAGCGCGCCCTCGTGCCGGTGCTGCCGTCGCGCGAGGAGTTCCCCTACGCCATCCGTCAGGTGTCCGAGGCCCTCGGCTCCAACGGTTCGACGTCGATGGGTTCCGTCTGCGCCTCGACCCTGTCGCTCCTCAACGCCGGTGTGCCCCTCAAGGCCCCGGTCGCGGGCATCGCGATGGGCCTCGTCTCCGACACCGTCGACGGTCAGACCCGCTACGCGGCGCTGACCGACATCCTCGGTGCCGAAGACGCGCTCGGCGACATGGACTTCAAGGTCGCCGGCACCTCGGACTTCGTCACGGCCATCCAGCTGGACACGAAGCTCGACGGCATCCCGTCGTCGGTCCTCGACGCCGCGCTCAAGCAGGCCAAGGAGGCCCGCTCGGCCATCCTCGGTGTGCTGAACGAGGCGATCGACGCCCCCGACGAGATGGCGGACACCGCTCCTCGTGTCATCTCGGTGCAGATCCCCGTCGACAAGATCGGTGAGCTGATCGGCCCGAAGGGCAAGACGATCAACGGGATCCAGGACGAGACCGGCGCCGACATCTCGATCGAGGACGACGGCACCGTCTACATCGGCGCCGTCGACGGTCCGTCGGCCGAGGCCGCTCGCGCCCAGGTCAACGCGATCGCGAACCCGACGAACCCGGAGATCGGGGACCAGTTCCTCGGCACGGTCGTCAAGATCGCCACGTTCGGTGCGTTCGTGTCGCTGCTCCCGGGCCGCGACGGTCTGCTCCACGTCTCCGAGGTGCGCAAGCTCGCCGGCGGCAAGCGTGTGGAGAACGTCGAGGACGTCCTCGGCGTCGGCCAGAAGATCCTGGTCGAGGTCACCAAGGTGGACGACCGCGGCAAGCTGTCGCTCGCGCCGGTCGTCGCCGACGAGGTGGACACCGAGGGCGGCAAGGGACACGAGTCCCACGCCGAGGCCCCGGCCGAGGGCTGATCCCTCCCGCGTCCTGACGGACGAACGGCCGCCGTCCCTTCCGGGGCGGCGGCCGTTCGCCGTTGTGGGACTACGCGGCGGGGGTCTCCTGCGTGCCGACGAGCTGCGCGCGGCCGAGCAGGTGCTCGCGGAGCACGAAGCCGACCACCGCGGGCGTCGCGTCGGCGGGCGCCTCGAGGACGGGCACGTCGAGCGCGCTCAGCGTGAAGAAGTACCGGTGCGGCCCGTGCGCGGCGGGCGGTGCCGCGCCGAGGAACGTGTCCGTCCCGAACTCGTTGCGGCGACGCAGCGCCTCGGCGGGGAGCAGCGCGTCGTCGGTCCCGGCACCGGCCGGCAACGAGGTCGTCGACGCCGGGACGTCCGTGAGGCTCCAGTGCCAGAACCCGGACCCCGTCGGGGCATCGGGGTCGTACACCGTGAGCACGAAGCTCTGCGTGCCCTCCGGAGCGCCGGACCACTCGAGCGCGGGGGAGCGGTCCTCGCCGCCGGCGTCGGTGCCGCGGGCGGACGTCGGGAGCACGCCGCCGTCGGTGAAGTCGGGGCTGGTCAGGGTGAAGGACGGGACCTCGGGGAGGTTCCAGTTGGGGTCGTTGGCCATGTCCCCAGCCAACACCCGCGTGCTCGGATGTCGCTCGGTGCCCACCGGCGGACGGGAGGCGCGGTGCGGGGCCGACCCGTGCCTCCAGGCCGACAGACGGTCGCGTTCGTCGACGCGACGTGCGTCGTCAGGCGGCGAGCACGCGCTCGACGACGCGGCCGAGGGCCGCCGTCGCCGCGATCGCGTCACCGGCGTACGCGCCGGACATGGCGCCGTCGCGTGCGAGCATGAGCTCGTCCGCACCGTCGCCCGGCAGGGTGTGGCCGGACTCCTGCAGCAGGTCGGCCAGTCGCTCGGTGTACCAGTCGCGGTGCATCGCGACGACCTCGCGCACGGGGTCGCGCGGGTCGTGGTACTCGGCGGCGGCGTTGAGGAACGCGCAGCCGCGGAAGTCGGGGTCGTTGACCTCGTCGGCGAGGGCCGTGACCCAGGCCCGGACGGCGGCCTCGGGCGAGCCGGCATCGGCGATGAGCTGTTCCATCCGCTGCTGCACGCGTTCGTGCTGCGTCCGGATGTAGGCCAGGATCAGGTTGTCCTTCGACCCGTAGTGCTTGTAGAACGTCGCCTTCGTGACGCTCGCCTCGGAGATGAGACGGTCGACGCCGACGCCGTGGATGCCCTCTTCGTAGAAGAGCCGCGTGGCGGTCTCGAGGATCCGGACCTTCGCGCCGCCGGAACGGGGAGCCGGGGGGACGCTCGACCCGTCCGGCGACGCGAGGTTCGTGCTCGGGCCAGGGAGACGCTGGACGGTCGGTTGGGGGGAATCGACCGTCACAGCGTGGCTCTCCTTGGGCTCATCGGCTCCGCGGCGGAGCGGGGGGACTCGTGCCGCGCGAGGACTGATGTCCCGAGCCACCGGATCGGAATATAGGGGGGCTTCCGATCCGGTACGAGAACTGTACCACAAGGAGGACAGACAGACGAGTCTTTCTATCCTCCATATCTGTACCCCACTTCGAGTGACACCGTGAGCGGCTGTGGAAACTGGGCGGCGGGCGCTCCGGGGTCAGTAGGCTCGTCTGCGATGAACCACCCAGTGCCGTTGCCGCTCGAGGCCCCGGACACGTCGTTCCTGACGTCCGGGGGCGCCTTCGTCCGCCGAACCGTCCTCCCGTCCGGCGTGCGGGTCCTGACCGAGGCCATGCCCGGAGCGAGTTCGACGAGCCTCGGCTTCTGGGTCGGGGTCGGCTCCCGCGACGAACGCGACGGCCAGTACGGCTCGACGCACTTCCTCGAACACCTGTTGTTCAAGGGGACCCGGACCCGGTCGGCCCTCGACATCGCGATCTCGTTCGACTCCGTCGGTGGCGAGCACAACGCCGCGACCGCCAAGGAGTACACGTGCTACTACGCACGGGTCCGTGACGCCGACGTCCCGATGGCGGTCTCGGTCATCGGGGACATGGTCACCGGCTCCGTCCTCGACGACGCGGCGTTCGACATCGAGCGCGGGGTCATCCTCGAAGAGCTGGCGATGGCGGCGGACGACCCGGCCGACGTCGCCGGCGAGGCGTTCTTCGCCGCGGCCTTCGACGGGCACGCCCTCGGCCGGCCGATCGGCGGCACGCCGGAGAGCATCCGCGCCGTGCAGCGGGACGAGGTCCTCGCCCACTACCGCGAGCACTACGCGCCGAACGGCATCGTCGTCACCGCCGCCGGGGCGATCGACCACGACCGCTTCTGCGAGCTCGTCGAGGCCGTGTTCCAGGGTGCCCCGAACGCTGCTCCGCTGGCACGGCGCACGCCGCAGCCGGTGGCGGACCCGGCGATCCCCAAGCTCTCGGTCGTGCACCGTCCGACCGAACAGGTCTCGATGCTCCGCGGGTCGCAGGGCCTCGACCTCCGCGACGAACGGCGGCCGGTCCTCAGCGTGCTCAACGCCGTGCTCGGCGGCGGCATGAGCTCCCGACTCTTCCAAGAGGTGCGCGAGCGCCGCGGACTCGCCTACGCGGTGAGCTCCTTCGCGCCCGCGTACCTCGACAACGGTGCCTTCGGCGTCTACGCCGGGTGTGCCCCCGACAACGTCGCCGGGGTCGTCGAGATCGTCGACGCGGAGTTCCGCCGGATGGTCGACGACGGCATCACCAGCGACGAGCTCCGTCGCGCGAAGGGGCAGATCGAGGGGGCGCTCACGCTCTCGCTCGAGGACTCCGACGCCCGGATGACCCGACTCGGCCGGTCCGAGCTCGGCACGGGGGAGTTCACCGACCTGGCCACCGCCCTCGAGCGCGTGGACCGGGTCACCACCGACGACGTCCTCGACCTGGCCCGCGACCTCCTGACCCGGCCCACGATCACCTCGGTGGTCGGGGCGGTGCAGCAGGACGAGCTCGCGGCCGCGATCGGGATCGGCGGTTGAGCACCGACATGTCGCACTACCTCTACCTCGTCCGGCACGGAGAACACCAGGACGCCGAACACGGGCTGCGGGACGGCAAGCTGTCCGAGCGCGGCAAGCGGCAGGCGATGCTCGTCGCGGACCGTCTCGGCGGCGTGCCGTTCGACGGCGTCTACCACTCGCCGCTCGAAGCGCCGAGCGAGACCGCGTCGTTCCTGTCGCAGCGGCTCCCGGCGATCGAGCCCGAGCCGTCGACCCTGCTCTTCGACTGCATCCCGTCGGGTCCGACGCCGGACATGCCGCACGCGTACCAGGGGTGGTACGGCGGCATCACGGAAGAGGAGATCGTCGCCGGGCAGGCCCAGATGGGCGATGCGGTGGCGGAGTGGTTCACCCCTGCCCGCGAGGACCGGCACGACCTCCTCATCACGCACAACGCCGTCATCGGCTGGTTCGTGCGCGAGGCGTTCCAGGCACCGGAGTGGCGCTGGATGGGGACGAACGTGGCGCACACGGCGTTGACGATCATCCGGATCCGCTCGGCCAAGCCGGCCGAGGTCGTCGCGCTCAACGACCTGGCGCACCTGCCCGTCGAGCTGAGGACGGGCCTGCCGGTCGGTCAGCCCGTCTGACGGGTCCTGCGCGCCCGGAGTGCGGCGACCCGCGCTCGGAGCACCCGGTCCAGTCCGAACGGCCCACCGCCGAGCGCGACCAGCACCACCGCGAGGAGCAGGTACAGCACCTCGGGCAGGTAGAGCAGGTCGCCGTACCAGGTCACCGCGTCCGCCGGCCGGAGCTGGTGGACCGCCACGGTCGTGAGCGCGACCGTGCTGATCACGCCGAGGACGGCCGCGGCCGCCCGCGTCACGAGGCCGACGGCGAGCAGCAGGCCGAAGACGAGCTCGCAGCCCGCGACCACGGCGGCCGTGACGTCGGGCACCGGCGCGCCGATCGAGCGGATCGTCTCCGCCATCGCCGCGCGACCCGGAGCGGTCACGGTCTTGTTCCACCCGGACGCGGCGAAGAACAGTCCGAGCGCGACCCGGACGAGCGAGATCGAGAGGAACGGCAGGCGGGTCGGGGAGTCGAGGGCACGAAGGAGCAGGACCATGCCCTGCCGTTCGGAGCGGAGGCGCGGATCGCCTCAGCGCACCGGCTTGCGGTACCAGGCGGTCGCGTTCGGGTTGTCGTTGAACGCCGGTACCCGCTCGTACTCCCGACCGCGGTACATCGCACCGGCGGCGACGAGGGAGTCGTTCGTGTCGAGCACGATCGCCGTCGCGCCGAGCTCGACACCGCGTGCCTCGAGCGCGTCCATGACCGCCGTCGCCACGCCGCGTCCACGTCCCTCCGGGGTCACGAAGACGTGCTTCACCTCGAACCGGACGTCGTCGCCGTCGTCGGGGATCCGGCGGAGGCCGCCGCACCCGACCGCGCGACCTGCGTCGTACGCGACGACGAAGGTGCCGACCGGCGGCGTGAACTCGGCCGCCGGAGTGCGCTTCCGCGAGTACGACCCCTGGGCGCTCGGGAACGTGGCCTCGCGCTCGTCGAGGTACGCGTCGAGCAGGGCGTCGACCTCGGGGATGTCTGCCGGCACGGTCCTGACCTCGAGCGTCATGCGTCGATCCTAGGATGGTGGACATGGTCACTCCCGTCGCCGTCGTCGGCGCCACCGGTCGTCTCGGGGGCCTCGTGGCCGCCGTGGTCGAGGAACTGCCCGACTTCGAGCTCGTCGCGAGCCTGTCCTCCAAGGACGGGGCGCACGAGGCCGGCCCCGACGTGTTCGGCGGCGCGGCGATCGTGGTGGACGTGACCGTCCCGGCGCTCAGCCCCGCGATCGTCGACAACGCCCTCGTGAGCGGCGCGAACGTGCTCGTCGGCACGTCCGGGTGGTCCGGCGACCGACTCGCGACGCTCCGCGCGGGGCTCGAGTCGCGTCCGGAGCAGGGCGTCTTCGTGGTCCCGAACTTCTCGATCGGGTCCGTGCTCGGCACCCACCTGGCGACGATCGCCGCGCCGTGGTTCCCCTCGGTCGAGATCGTCGAGACGCACCACGCCGGCAAGATCGACTCCCCGTCGGGCACCGCGGTCCGCACGGCCGAGCTCATCGCCGACGCCCGGCGCGAGGTCGGTCCGGTCGACGCACCCCACGTCGACCAGCGCGCGCGGGGGCAGCAGGTCGCGAGCGTCCCGATCCACTCGCTCCGTCTGCCGGGCGTCAAGGCCGTGCAGGATGTGGTGCTGAGCGGCCCCGGCGAGACCCTGACCATCCGGCACGACACGAACGACGACGTCGCCTACGTCGCCGGCATCCGTGCAGCCCTGTCCGCCGTGGGGTCGATGCGCGGCCTCACGGTCGGCCTCGGCAGCGTCCTCGGCATCGGCTGACCGTCGTGCGCCTGACCCGGTCCCTCCGTTCGCCCTTCTGGGGCGCGGCGCTCATGGCGGTGCTGCTGGCGCTGTACATCGTGCTCGTCGGGCAGCGTGCCGTGGCGTTCATCGCGACGGGCATCCCGATCGGCATCGGCATCGGCGTCGCGCTCTTCGTCGTCGCGGCGATCGGTGCGCTGCTGCTCGTGCTCGAGTTCCGCTTCGGGCTGCGCATCACGCGGCTCGGCGCCCGGCTCGAGCAGGAGGGCGGCGCTCCCTCGGACGTCGTCCCGGTCCGTCCCTCGGGGCGTCCCACGCGCGAGGCCGCCGACGAGCTCTTCCCCGAGTACCGGGCCGCCGTCGAGTCCGACCCGGCCGACTGGCGCGGGTGGTACCGACTCGGCGTCGTCTACGACGCCGCGGGTGACCGCAAGCGGGCGCGGGCCGCGATGCGCGAAGCGCTCACCAGGGCACGCGTGTCCTGACAGGAGGCGCGGTGCGGGCCCGCACCGCGCCTCCTGGCACACAGCCGGTCGCGTCAGAACGCGGCGTCGACCGCGTCCTCGGCGCGCTGGTACCGGAACGCGTACCCGGACTCGAGCAGCTTCGTCGGCACCATCTGCTGGCTCGACAGGAGCATCTCGTCGGCCGCCTGCTGCAGGAGCAGCCGGAGCGCGAACTCCGGGATCCGGAAGAGGTAGGGCCGGTGCAGGTCCTCGGCGACGCGCTTGGTGATGCGGTCGGCGACGGCGGCCTCGGGGCCGGCGAGGTTCACCGGCCCGACGACGTCCGAGGCGTCGGGGCTGGTCGCGAGGTGCACGATCGCGCCCACCTCGTCCTCGAGGGCGATCCACGGCCAGTGCTGCCCACCGGTGCCGAGGCGGCCGCCGAGCCCGGTCTTCGTGAGCGGGACGAGCGGTGCGAGCGCGCCGCCGCCCTTCCCGACGACGATGCCGGTGCGGAGCGTCACGACGCGGACGCCCTCGGGAGCGGCGTTCGCGGCGGCCTCCCACGCGGTGCAGACCTCGGCGAGGAAGCCGGTGCCGGCGGCCGCGTCGTCCTGCAGGACGTCGGCCGGGCGGTCGCCGTAGACCCCCGAGGCCGAGCCCGAGAGGAACAGCGGCGGCGGGTTCGTCGCGTGGCGCATGGCCTCGACGAGGGTCTCGGTGGCGGACACCCGCGACTGCAGGATCTCCTGCTTGTAGGTCTCGGTCCAGGGGAGCTTGCCGATGTTCGCGCCGGCGAGGTTGATCACGACGTCGGCGCCGTCGAGGATCGCCGGGTCGAGCTTCCGGGTGCCCGGGGACCAGCGGAACTCGCTCGCCGTGCGCGGCTCGCGTCGGACGAGGGTGGTGACGTGGTGCCCGGCCTCGCGCAGGGCGTGGACGAGGGGCGTACCGATGAAGCCGGACGCACCGGCGAGCAGGATCGAGAGCGGCGCTGTCGTCATGTCGCTCACGCTACTCAACTGCCCGTGGATGTCTCCGGCTCGTCGTAGGCTCGTGGTCGTGACCGACAGCGAGAGCGTGCAGCCCGACCCCACCGTCGCGACCCCCTACGAGGACCTGCTGCGGCGTGTCCTCACCGAAGGAACTCCGAAGGGCGACCGCACCGGGACGGGGACCCGCAGCCTGTTCGGCGCACAGCTCCGGTACGACCTGTCGAAGGGCTTCCCGCTCGTCACGACGAAGCGGGTGCACTTCAAGTCCGTCGCCTACGAGCTGCTCTGGTTCCTGCGCGGCGACGGCAACGCCCGCTGGCTGCAGGAGCACGGCGTCCGGATCTGGAACGAGTGGGCGGACGAGGACGGCGACCTCGGCCCGGTGTACGGCGTGCAGTGGCGCTCGTGGCCGACGCCGTCGGGGGAGCACGTCGACCAGATCGCCCAGGTCATCGAGCAGATCACGACGAACCCGGACAGCCGCCGCCTGATCGTCTCGGCGTGGAACGTCGCCGACATCCCCGAGATGGCGCTCGCCCCGTGCCACGCGTTCTTCCAGTTCTACGTCAACGACGGCAAGCTCTCGTGCCAGCTCTACCAGCGGAGCGCGGACATGTTCCTCGGCGTCCCGTTCAACATCGCCTCGTACGCGCTGCTCACCCACATGATCGCGGCGCAGACCGGGCTCGAGGTCGGCGAGTTCGTGTGGACCGGCGGCGACTGCCACGTCTACGACAACCACGTCGAGCAGGTGGAGGAGCAGCTGTCCCGGACGGCGTACGCGCTCCCCACGCTCGAGCTCGCGCCGCGCGACTCGATCGACGACTACGAGTACGAGGACTTCACGGTCGTCGGCTACCACCACCACCCGGCGATCAAGGCCACGGTCGCCGTCTGATGTCGTCCTCGTGGACCGAACCCGTCCGTGGTGTCGGGATGGTCTGGGCGCGCTCGACGAACGGCGTGATCGGGGCCGACGGCGGGATGCCGTGGCACGTACCGGAGGACCTCGCGCACTTCCGGCAGGTCACCGGCGACGCGACCGTCGTGATGGGGCGCCGCACGTGGGAGTCGTTGCCGGAGCGCTTCCGGCCGCTGCCCGGGCGGCGGAACGTCGTGCTGACGCGTGACGGCTCGTGGACGGCCGACGGGGCCGAGGTCGTGCACGACCTGGCGACCGCGCTGGACACCGACGAGCCCGTGTGGATCATCGGCGGCGGGCACGTGTACGCGGCGGGGGTGCCCTTCGCCGACCGGGTCTCCGAGACGGTGATCGACGTCGAGGTGCCGGGGGACACCGTGGCGCCGACGCTCGCCGGGGCGGCCGGGTGGTCGCTCGTCGACGAGGGGCCGTGGCAGGAGTCGCGCGTCGACGGGACGCGCTACCGCTTCCTCGAGTGGCGCCGGCGCGCGTAGCGCCGGGCGCTCGCCGGGGCGTCAAACCACGGAAACGACATCGCACCAGGCATCGGCGATGGTTCGACGTCGGAAACCTGGTTCGACACGTTCCTGGGCCGCACCGTCCACGCGGACGGCAGCCCTCGCGCGCATCCCCGGTACGCTGGTGCCCGTGTCCCCGCGTGAGAATCCCTTCGGTCAGGTCCTCGTCGCCCTCGTGACCCCGTTCACGGCCGACGGCGAGGTCGACTGGCCCGGCGTCGAGCAGCACATCGACGACTGCATCACCGCCGGCGCCGACGGCATCGTGGTCACCGGCACGACCGGTGAGACGAGCACGCTGACCGACCCCGAGAAGCTCCGGCTGGTCGAGGTCGGCAAGTCCGTCGCCGCGGGCCGCGCGAAGATCATCACGGGTGGCGGGTCGAACGAGACCGCACACGCGATCCACCTCTACAAGCAGAGCGAGAAGGCCGGCGCCGACGGTGTGATGATCGTCACGCCGTACTACAACAAGCCGACGCAGTCCGGTGTGCTCACCCACTTCCGGATGATCGCCGACGCGACCGACCTGCCGGTGATCCTGTACGACATCCCCGGTCGCACGGGCATCCCGATCACCTACGAGACGATCGTGCGGGCCTCGCACCACCCGAACATCCTCGCGGTGAAGGATGCCAAGGGCGACTTCGCCGAGGTGTCCCGGGTGCTCAACAACACCGACCTCATGTACTTCTCGGGCGACGACACGAACGTGCTCCCGCACCTGTCGATCGGCGCGACGGGACTCATCGGCGTCACGGCGAACATCACGTCGACGCCGTACCGCACCATCGTCGACGCCGTGAACCGGGGCGACCTGGCCACCGCGACCGCCGAGCACAAGCGCGTCGAACCCCTCGTCCGCGCCGTGATGACGCACGTGCCGGGTACCGTGGCGGCGAAGTACATCCTGCACGGGCTCGGCCGCATCGGCAGCCCGCGCGTCCGGTTGCCGCTCGTCGGCCCCGAGGACTCCGAGGCGTACGCCATCGAGACCTCGCTCGAAGCCGTCCGGGACATCCCGGGCGCCGACTTCTCCAACTTCCGCCCCGACCGCAACGCAGCGGCCGGCGGTGCTCTTCCGAAGGTGCCAGGCACCACCCGCTAGCGAACACGCGGCGCGCAGGACGCGCGTCGCCCGAATCCGTAGGACCGAATGCCCACACAGATCTCCGAACCGCAGCCGCTCGAAGCCGGCACCCTCCGCGTCATCCCCGTCGGGGGACTCGGCGAGATCGGTCGCAACATGACCGTGTACGAGTACGAGGGCAAGCTGCTCATCGTCGACGCCGGCGTGCTCTTCCCCGAGGAGCACCAGCCCGGGGTCGACCTGATCCTGCCGGACTTCGCGCCGATCCGGGACCGCCTCGACGACGTCCTCGGCGTCGTGCTCACGCACGGCCACGAGGACCACATCGGCGCCGTCCCGTACCTGCTGAAGCTCCGCGACGACATCCCGCTGATCGGCTCCACGCTGACCCTGGCCCTGGTCGAGGCGAAGCTCAAGGAACACCGGATCAAGCCGTACACGCTCGTCGTGGCCGAGGACCAGACCGAGCAGCTCGGCCCGTTCCACCTCGAGTTCGTGGCCGTCAACCACTCCATCCCGGACGCCCTCGCCGTCGCGATCACGACCCCCGCCGGTCGTGTCCTGCACACGGGTGACTTCAAGATGGACCAGCTCCCGCTGGACGACCGCATCACCGACCTCCGTGCCTTCGCACGCCTGGGGGAGCAGGGCGTCGACCTGTTCCTGCCGGACTCGACCAACGCCGACGTGCCGGGCTTCACCGCGCCCGAGCGCGACATCGGACCCGTGCTCGAGAACATCATCACGCGCGCCCGCAAGAAGGTCGTCGTGGCGAGCTTCTCGTCGCACGTGCACCGCGTGCAGCAGGTCCTCGACGCCGCTGCCGCCGCGAACCGCAAGGTCGCGTTCATGGGCCGCTCGATGATCCGCAACATGACGATCGCCGCCGACCTCGGCTACCTCCGGGTGCCCGAGAACGTGCTCATCGACACGAAGAAGGCGAAGAACGTCCCCGACGACCAGATCGTCTACATGTCGACCGGGTCGCAGGGCGAGCCGATGGCCGTGCTCGCGCGCATGGCCAACCTCGAGCACCAGATCGAGATCGGCGAGGGCGACACCGTCATCCTCGCCTCGTCGCTGATCCCGGGCAACGAGAACGCCGTGTACCGCGTCATCGACGGGCTCACCAAGCTCGGCGCGAAGGTCGTGCACAAGGGCAACGCCAAGGTGCACGTCTCCGGACACGCGTCGGCCGGCGAACTGCTCTACTGCTACAACATCCTCCGGCCGAAGAACGTGCTGCCCGTGCACGGCGAGCACCGCCACCTGTACGCCAGCGCGGACCTCGCGATCCAGACCGGTGTGCCGCCGCGGAACGTCATCCTCGGCCAGGACGGCATCGTCGTCGACCTGAAGGACGGCGAGGTCCGGGTCGCCGGCCAGCTCGACATCGGGTACGTCTACGTCGACGGATCGACCGTGGGCGAGATCACCGACGCCGACCTCAAGGACCGCCGGGTCCTCGCGGAAGAGGGCTTCATCTCGATCTTCGCCGCCGTGGACTTCACCACCGGCCAGTGCGTCGTCGGCCCGGAGATCCAGTCGCGCGGCTTCGCCGAGGACGACTCGGTCTTCGACGACGTCCGTCCGCAGATCGCGAAGGCGCTCGCCGAGGCGGCCGCGAACGGCACGCGCGACGGGCACGCCTTCGGGCAGGTCGTCCGCCGGACCGTGGGTCGATGGGTGAACACGAAGCACCGTCGTCGTCCGATGATCGTGCCGGTGGTCATCGAGGCGTAGTGCTCGTCGCGACCACCGCGCACGTCGCGGTGGTCGCAGTGGCCGTGTCCAGGAGGCGCGGTGCACGTTCCTGACGGACGTGCACCGCGCCTCCTGGCACGTTCCGGCCTGTCGGCTGACCGGTTTCATCCCACAGGATGATCTTCTGTCGGTATGTCAGACAATAGTGTTCCGGGGTGACTGTCCTGCGTCGCTGGGTGTGGCCCGGCCTCAAGTTCCTCGTGTTCGCCGCCATCGCGGTGTCCCTCGTCCGCCTCGCGTTCTTCGCAGCCCAGCCCGAGGGCGAGGAGACCGTCCCGACCGGCGCGATCGAGGACCCGACCGTCACGGTCGCGACCGGCGACATCGTGAACGACGTCGAGGCGACCGGCACGATCCGGTCGGTGGCCGCCACGGCCGTCCGCTCCTCGGTCGAGGGCACGGTGAACAAGGTGTTCGCCGGCAACGGCGCGCACGTCGAGCAGGGCGCCCCGGTGATCGACGTCCGGGTCGAGACCCCGTCGACGGGGACGACCGACGACGGCGAACCGCTGCCCCCGACCGTGACCTTCTCGACCGTCGTCGCGCCGGCGTCCGGCACCGTGTCCGGACTCGACCTCGTCACGAAGCAGCCCGTGGCCATCGGCGACACCGTGGCACGCGTGGCACCGGAGGCCTACCGGGCGACCGCGACCCTCGATGCCGCCCAGCTCTACCGCCTCACCTCGCGTCCGTCCGAGGCGACCGTCACGGTCACCGACGGCCCGGCGCCGTTCACCTGCACCCACCTCACGCTGACGAGTGCTGCGGCGTCCTCCGCGGACGCCGGCGACGACGGCGACGACGGCTCCGGTGACGCCTCGGCCGGGGGCACGGAACTCGCGTGCGACGTGCCGAGCGGGGTCACCGTGTTCCCCGGACTCGAGGTCACGGTCGCGGTCCCCGCGGGGAAGGCGGAGGGCGTCCTGACGCTCCCGACGACCGCGGTGCAGGGTACGGCGCAGAAGGGCGTCGTCACGGTCGTGGGCGAGGACGGCAAGCGTGCCGAGAAGACCGTCGCGCTCGGCCTCAACGACGGGGAGAGCGTCGAGGTCCGGTCTGGGCTGTCGGAGGGCGACACCGTCCTGCAGTTCGTCCCGGGCAAGGAGCAGGTCGAGGGCGACGAGTTCGCCGACGACGGCTCCGTGGTGGTCGGATGAGCGCGCGGGCAGCGTTCCTCGTCCGGGTGCGCGGGCTGCGCAAGTCGGTCGAGCTCCCGGACGGGTCCGAGCTCGAGATCCTGCGTGGCGTCGACCTCGACGTCGACGCGGGCACCCGGGTCGCGATCGTCGGGCGCTCGGGGTCGGGCAAGTCCACCCTGCTCAACGTGCTCGGGCTGCTCGACACCCCGACCGACGGCGTCCACGACTTCGGCGGTGTCGACGTCGGTCGTGCCGGGTCGCTCCGGCGGGACCGGATCCGCGGGGAGGACGTCGGGTTCGTGTTCCAGCAGTTCAACCTCCTGCAGGGGCGCACCGCGCTCGAGAACGTCGAGGTCCCCCTGCTCTACGCGACCGGACGCGCCTTCTGGGCCAGGCGTCGGCTCGCGCTCGAGATGCTCGACCGGGTCGGACTCGCGGACCGCGCCGACACGCAGCCGCACCGCCTCTCGGGTGGCGAGCAGCAGCGCGTCGCGATCGCCCGCGCGCTCGTGCGTGCGCCGCGCCTGATCCTCGCGGACGAACCGACGGGCGCACTCGACGTCGACACGGGTCGTGTCGTGATGGAGCTCCTCGAGACCGTCGCCGGCGAGACCGGGGCGGCGCTCGTGACGATCACCCACGACGCCGCCGTCGCCGCACGAGCGGACGTCGTCCACCGCATCGACCACGGCCTGGTCGTCGACCCCACGGACGTGTCCGTCGCCGGGATCGCCGCCGAGGTCGTCGGGGTGACGCCGTGAACCGGGTCGTGACGACCGTCGTCGGCACGCTGGTCGAGTCCTGGCAGGAACTCCGGGTCCACCGTGGCCGGGTCGTGCTCAGCCTCGTCGGCGTCACCATCGCGGTGGCCTCGCTCGCCGTCGTCGTCGGGTTCGGGTCGCTCGCGGAGCGCGTGACGGCGGCGTTCAACGAGCAGTACGGCGGACGTCCCGCGACCTACAGCATCACCGGGACGCCCGGCTCCGGCGACGGCACCGGTGCGGCCGCGGCGGCCACGGCGGACGCGGTCGACCGGGAACTCCGCGCGGCCGCGGACCGGTACGACGTGCAGTACGCGACCGAGGCGTCGTACACGTCCCGTCGCATCCAGTTCCCGGACGGTGTCGCCGAGGTCCAGGGCATGACGGTCGACCCGCCGTGGGCCGAGATCCACCGGCTGCGGATCGCCGCGGGGGACTGGTTCTCCGAGTCCGACCGGGACCGCCTGGCACCGGCGCTCGTCGTCAACCAGGCGTTCCTCGACCGGCTCGGTGGCGCGGACGTGGTCACGCACCCGACCGTCCGGATGCCGGGAACCCCCGGCGTCACCGCGGTCGTCGTCGGGCAGTACGTGTCGTCGGAGTACGACACCGACCCGATGTTCTACCAGCTGGCGAACTCCGTCGCGACGGCGAGCGTCACGCCCGGTGCGGACGACGGCAACCAGCGGACGTTCGAGGTCTGGATCCCCGAGCACGGAGCGAAGGCGCTCGCGAACCGGATCGCCAGCGACGCGGAGCGTGCGGTCGGCGGCGACGTGTCGGTGGACGCCGGCCGCATGGACGCCGCGGGCTCGGTGGACGGCGACCCGCTCGGCGCGATGCGCTACGTCATCGCGGGCGTCGCGGTGCTCGTCCTCGTGCTCGGTGGCCTCGGCCTGCTCAACGTGTCGCTCGTGAGCGTCCGCCAGCGCATCCGAGAGATCGGCATCCGTCGCGGCGTCGGCGCCTCGGCGGGGCGGATCTTCGTGGCGGTCCTGCTCGAGAACGTCCTCGGCACCGCGGTGGCCGGCGGCATCGGCGTGATGGTCGGCGCCGCGGTCCTCGGGAACGACACCGTGCGCGGACTGATCACGAGCGGGGTCGAGGTCGGTGGGGCGCCGTTCCCGCTCGAGGCGGCGCTCATCGGCGTCGGGTCGGCCGTGTTCGTCGGCGCGCTCGCCGGCTTCCTGCCCGCGGTGCTCGCGGTCCGGGTGAAGGTCATCGACGCGATCCGGTACTGACACCGCGCCCGCCGTGGCATTCGTCGCGGATGCTGCGGCGGGCCGCGCTCGGTTTGTCCTGAGGGGGGATTAGGGTTCTGCCCATGGCCGGAGGCACCAAGTCGACCACGCGCTCGCGCGCGTCCTCGTCGTCCCGTGGAAGCGGGACGCGTGGCTCGTCGCGCACCCAGGCCACGACGAAGAAGCTGCCGCAGGCCGCACCGACCCCGGTCTTCCGCGAACAGAACCCCCTCGTGACGTTCTGGCTCGCGATGGCGCACGGCGTCGGCGCAGTCTTCCGCCTGCTCGGCACGGAGACGCTCGAGAAGGACCAGCGGCGCGACGGGTTCCCGTTCCTGCTCTTCGTGCTGGCGGTCGCCGGCGCGGTGGTCGAGTGGCTCAACCCGTCGAACGCCGTCTCGGTGGCGCTCGACGCGTACACGTTCGGCGGGCTGTTCGGCCGGCTGGCCTTCGCGTTGCCCGTCATCATGGTCGTCTTCGCCGGGTGGCTCTTCCGGCACCCGGCGTCCGTGCACGACAACACCCGGATCGGGATCGGTCTCGGCCTGTTGCTCGTCTCCATCGCGGCGCTCTGCCACGTGTTCGGCGGGCAGCCGAGCGCCTCGGACGGCATGCCCGCGCTGGCGACCGCCGGCGGTGTCATCGGCTGGGTCGTGATCGCCTGGCTCGTCGCGGTCGCCACCGAGTGGGTCGCGGTGCCGGTCGCGGTGTTGCTGCTCGTGCTCTCCCTCTTCATCATCACCAAGACGCCGCCGAACAAGATCGGTCGGCGCCTGCACGAGCTCTACGCGTACCTGTTCGGCGCGCCGGCCCCCGCAACGGAGACGGACGAGCCCGTCGCCGAGGCGCCCGCCGCACGGACCAAGCCGACGAAGAAGCGCGGCGCGAAGGGCGACACCGACTTCCAGCTGTTCGACGACCTCGGCTTCGAGGACGACAAGGCCGCCGAGTCCGACGCCGAGGGCGGGACCATCCCGTGGTGGCGCCGGAACAAGTCCGGTCGCGAAGAGGACCCGGCGTACGACAGCCCCGTGATCAGCGGTGCGACGTCGGCCGTGCCCCCGGCCGCCGCAGCCGCGCCGGCACCCGGCCCGAACGCCGGTGCCGCCGCCGGTCTGGTCGACCACACGCCGGCCGAGCCCGGTTCGGTCAACCTCAACGACTCGGTCGAGCAGGACCTGCAGATTGCCGAACAGGCCCTGCGTGACTTCGGGACCCCGGTGCCGGAACGCCCCGCGCCGGCCGAGGTCGTCCGTCCGGACGCCTCGGTGTCGCCGGTGGTCTCGCCGTCGCTCCCGGCCGAGGACCTCTCCGTCGACGCCGCCGACGACACGGACGGCCTGCCCCCGGTGGCCGGCCCCGATGAAGACCCGGCCGCGCCCTACCGGCTGCCGGCCGCCACGACGCTGAGCTCCGGCACGCCGTCGGTCGCACGCAGCCAGGCGAACGACGACATCGTCGCCGCCATCACGAGCGTCCTCACCGAGTTCAAGGTGGACGCGAAGGTCACCGGGTTCTCCCGTGGGCCGACGGTGACCCGGTACGAGATCGAGCTCGGCCCCGGCGTGAAGGTCGAGCGCGTCACCGCCCTGTCGAAGAACCTGTCGTACGCGGTCGCCTCGAACGAGGTCCGCATCCTGTCGCCGATCCCGGGCAAGAGCGCGATCGGCGTCGAGATCCCGAACACCGACCGCGAGACCGTCTCCCTGGGTGACGTCCTGCGCTCGAACGCCGCTCGCAAGTCCAAGCACCCGATGACGATCGGCGTCGGCAAGGACGTCGAGGGCGGCTTCGTCGTGGCCAACCTCGCGAAGATGCCGCACCTGCTCGTCGCCGGCTCCACCGGGTCCGGCAAGTCGGTGTTCATCAACTCGATGATCACGTCGCTGCTCATGCGCGCGAAGCCGTCCGAGGTCCGCATGGTCCTCGTCGACCCGAAGCGCGTCGAGCTCTCGATCTACGCCGGCGTCCCGCACCTCATCACGCCCATCATCACGAACCCGAAGAAGGCGGCCGAGGCGCTGCAGTGGGTCGTGAAGGAGATGGACATGCGGTACGACGACCTCGCGTCGTTCGGGTTCCGGCACGTGGACGACTTCAACAAGGCGATCGCGAACAACGAGATCGTCCTGCCGGCCGGCAGCGAGCGGAAGCTCAAGCCGTACCCGTACCTGCTCGTCGTCGTCGACGAGCTCGCCGACCTCATGCTCGTCGCACCGCGTGACGTCGAGGAGTCGATCGTCCGCATCACCCAGCTCGCCCGTGCCGCCGGCATCCACCTGGTGCTCGCGACGCAGCGTCCGTCGGTCGACGTCATCACCGGGCTCATCAAGGCGAACGTGCCGTCGCGGATCGCCTTCGCGGTGACCAGCGTCACCGACTCCCGGGTCATCCTCGACCAGCCGGGCGCCGACAAGCTCATCGGGCAGGGCGACGCGCTCTTCCTGCCGATGGGGTCGTCGAAGTCGCTCCGCGTCCAGGGTGCCTGGGTGCAGGAGAGCGAGGTCGCCGAGGTCGTCCAGCACGTCACCCGCCAGGCCCGTCCGGAGTACCGCCAGGACGTCCAGGCCGTGGTGGAGCGCAAGGAGATCGACGCGGACATCGGCGACGACCTCGAGCTGCTCCTCGCGGCGGTCGAGCAGGTCGTGTCGACGCAGTTCGGGTCGACCTCGATGCTCCAGCGCAAGCTCCGTGTCGGGTTCGCCAAGGCCGGCCGTCTGATGGACCTCATGGAGTCCCGCGACATCGTCGGCCCGTCCGAGGGATCGAAGGCGCGCGACGTCCTCGTGACGACCGACCAGCTGCCGGCCGTGCTCGCGAAGCTCCGGGGCGAGGAGCCACCAGCGGGTGCTGCCCCGGCCGCCCCCGCAGCCGGTCCGGCTCCCGTGGCGCCGGCGCCGGCGTCGGCCCCGACCGACGACGGCGACCGCTACGGTGCCGACCCGGTGGCGGACATGACGCGCGGGTACGATGAAGCAGACGACGAGCCCGATGAGGACGCGTGGGGACTGACGGGCAGGGAGTGAGTGCGATGACCGCCTCGGACAGCACGGAGACCACGCACGGCGCACGCTTCCCGTGGCGCGGACGACTCCTGCGCAAGGGCCCCGGCCCGGCGTCGACGGGCAACGTCGCGAACATCATCACGGTCGTGCGCATCCTCATGGCGCCGCTGTTCTTCGTGCTGCTCCTGACGGACGCCGGCACCGACGGGCCGCTGCGCATCTGGGCGGCCGTCGTGTTCGTCGTCGCCATCGTCACGGACAGCGCCGACGGCATCATCGCCCGACGGCAGAACCTCGTCACGGACTTCGGGAAGCTCGTCGACCCGATCGCGGACAAGGTCCTCATCGGCGGTGCGCTCGTCGCGCTGTCGATCCTCGGCGAGCTCCCCTGGTACGTGACCGTGCTGATCATGGTGCGCGAGATCGGCATCACGGTCTTCCGGTTCGCGGTGCTCTCGGACCGGGTGATCCCGGCGAGCCGGGGCGGCAAGATCAAGACCGTGCTGCAGGCCGTCGCGTTGACCGCCGCCCTCTTCCCGTGGTGGAACCTCGTGGGGGACTGGGCGCACTGGGTGAACGGCATCCTGATGACCGCGGCCTTCCTGGCGACCATCCTGAGCGGCATCGACTACCTGTACCAGGCGTGGAAGCACAACCGGACCACCGCGTGACGGCGGCCGACGACGCCACCGGCACCGCGCCTCCAGGACACGACACGGGACCCGACGTCCGGACGGCCGCTCGCGACCTCGTCGCGCGCCTGACCGAACGGGGCGACACCGTCGCCGTGGCGGAGTCGCTCACCGGTGGACTCGTCGTCGCGACCCTCGTCGGCGTGCCGGGCGCCAGCGCCGTGGTGCGCGGGGGAGTCGTGGCCTACGCGACGCCCGTGAAGCACACCGTGCTCGGCGTCTCGTCGGCGCTGCTCGCGTCCAACGGTGCGGTCGACCCCGAGGTGGCTCGGCAGATGGCCTCGGGCGTGCGAGCAGCACTCGCGGTCGACGGAGCACCCGCGACATGGGGCATCAGCACGACCGGTGTCGCCGGACCCGACCCGCAGGACGGTCAGCCGGTGGGGACGGTCTTCGTCGGCATCGCGGACGCCGACGGTGCCCAGGCGTACGAGTTGCACCTCGACGGCGATCGCGATGCAATCCGCTGGGCGACCGTCTCCGAACTCCTGGCACGGATGTCGTCCACGATCCGGGCCCGGGAATAGGTCCCGTTTCCACTGGGTTACATCTCACGCAATCTCCAGCAGTAGAGCAGCCGGCGTGGTTAGCATGCTGCAACCGGCAACGCTACTGTTGCTGAACCCGAACTCGGCCATCAGGACCGAGCGGGCGCGGAGACGACAGAGAGGAGGAGTTCTCATGGTTCTCGTTCGTCAGGAAATCGGCGACGTTCTGCGGGACTTCCGCTTGCAGAAGGGCCGGACCCTCCGTCAGGTCGCGTCCAAGGCCAGCGTGGCTCTCGGGTACCTCAGCGAGGTCGAGCGTGGGCAGAAGGAAGCCAGCTCGGAGATCCTCGCGTCCGTCGCGGACGCGCTGGACACCCCCATCTCGACCATCATGCGTGAGGTCGGCGACCGTCTCGCGGTGGTCGAGGGGCTCACCCCGGTGCCCGACACGCTCCCGGACGACCTCGTCGCCGAGTTCGACAACGACCTCGCGGTGCGCTGACGCCACCGCTTCCCGAACGCCCCCGCTGGTCCGCCAGCGGGGGCGTTCGGCGTTCCGGGGCCGTGCTCTGGCGGCGGGGCGGCGCGGTTACGCTGGGATGATGCGCGTGAGTGAGTTCTGGCGGGCCGTCGACCAGGTGTTCGGCGATGCCTACGGTGCCGTCGTCAGTCGTGACGTGGTGCTCGAGGAACTCGGCGGACGCTCGGCGGCCGAGGCGCTCGACGCGGGCATCGATGCGCGCCGCGTGTGGGAGGCGCTGTGCGAGTCGCAGGACGTCCCGCTCGAGAAGCGGCACGGCAAGGGGCTGGCGGAACCGCGGGACTGACGCGCGGTCTCCGTCCGAAACTCTGTTCGGCGTGTTGCTCGAACGGGTGTTCGATCGATGGTAGCTTCCTCCACAGCGGCGCTGTCCGGAGAGTTCGTCCACAGATCGCGCGGTCGTCGGCAGTGATGTCGGTGGCCCGCCCTAGGTTCGAGTCAACGGGAACAGCCCGAAAGCCTTGTCGCTGAAGCACCGGCCCTGCACCACCGGCCGGGTGGACGCGACAGCCTACAGGCGGCCGACACCGAGCACGAAGGAAGCACACCATGCCCTCACCCCAGGACCGCGAGAAGGCCCTCGAGACCGCTCTCGCCCAGATCGACCGTCAGTTCGGCAAGGGCACGGTCATGCGCCTCGGCTCGGACGAGCGCGCTCCCGTCGCCACCATCCCGACCGGTTCGGTCGCCCTCGACGTCGCGCTCGGCATCGGCGGGCTCCCGCGTGGCCGCATCATCGAGATCTACGGCCCGGAGTCGTCGGGTAAGACGACCCTGACGCTGCACGCCATCGCCAACGCCCAGCGCGCCGGCGGCATCGCGGCCTTCATCGACGCGGAACACGCGCTCGACCCCGAGTACGCGAAGAAGCTCGGCGTCGACATCGACGCGCTGCTCGTCTCCCAGCCGGACACCGGTGAGCAGGCGCTCGAGATCGCCGACATGCTCGTCCGTTCCGGCTCCATCGACCTCGTCGTCATCGACTCCGTCGCGGCGCTCGTGCCCCGCGCCGAGATCGAGGGCGAGATGGGTGACTCGCACGTCGGTCTGCAGGCCCGCCTCATGTCGCAGGCACTCCGCAAGCTCGCCGGTGGCCTGAACCAGACGCAGACCACGATGATCTTCATCAACCAGCTGCGCGAGAAGATCGGTGTGTTCTTCGGCAGCCCCGAGACCACCGCCGGCGGTAAGGCGCTCAAGTTCTACGCGTCGGTCCGCCTCGACATCCGTCGCATCGAGACGCTCAAGAGCGGCACCGACGCGGTCGGCAACCGCACCCGCGTCAAGGTCGTCAAGAACAAGATGGCCCCGCCCTTCAAGCAGGCCGAGTTCGACATCCTGTACGGCACGGGCATCTCGCGCGAGGGCTCGTTGCTCGACTTCGGCGTCGACCACGGCATCGTCAAGAAGTCCGGTGCCTGGTACACGTACGACGGCGACCAGCTCGGGCAGGGCAAGGAGAACTCGCGGTCGTTCCTGATCCAGAACCCCGAGATCGCTGCTGAGATCGAGGGCAAGATCCTCGCCAAGCTCGGTGTCGGCGGTGCGTCGGCCGAGGCGGTCGAGGCTCCCGTCGAGTCGATCGCGCCGAAGATCGCGGAGCGCAAGGGCGCGTGACGACCGACCACGACGGCGACGAGGACCTCGCACCGGTCACCGACCTGTTCGGTGCGCGCGGTGCGCGGTCCCGTCGCCGATCCGCGGCTGGGCCGGCGACGGCGGACGACACGGATGCCGTGACGGACCAGGGCGGAGCCGACGCCGACGCGCCGGTCCCGCTGCCGATCCAGGGCGCTCGGGCACAGGCGGAGTGGCTCTCGCCCGTCGTCGGGGACGGCAGCGGCCGCAGTGCCCGTGCCGAGCAGGACGGCTACGACGACGACCGGACGGCAGACGCCACGACGGCGTCCGTGTTCGCGATCGACGGCGGTGCCGAACTCGACCCCGCGGACGCCCCACGGCCGATCGACGAGCAGCGTGCCGACGCCGAGCGGCTCAGCATGCGCGCGCTCGGTCGCAAGGGCGTCAGCGAGTCCGAGCTGCGCACGATGCTGACCAAGAACGACCTCGACCCGGACGTCGTCGAGCACGAGATCGAGCGGCTCACCCGCGTCGGACTCGTGGACGACGTGGCGCTCGCGACCGACCTCGTCGACCGACTGCACGACCGCAAGGGTCTGGGGCGCCAGGGCGTCGTCGCCGAACTGCGGCGCCGCGGCATCGACCAGGTCGCGATCGACGCGGCGCTCGAGGCAGCCGCCGATGACGAGGACGACGAGTTCGTCCGGGCGATCGACCTCGCGCAGAAGCGTGCCGGGCAGCTCCGCGGGCTCGATCGAGCGACTGCGGAACGACGGCTCTCGGGCTTCCTGATGCGCAAGGGCTACAACGGGGGCATCGTGCGGATCGCGGTCGAGCGTGCGCTCGACGGCGGTGGGCGTCCGCCGGCGGGACCTCGCGGCTCCGTCCGCTTCGAGTAGCGTCGCGACGGTTTTACACTGGGACGACCATGGCCACCGTCGCAGCGCGCCCCCGCACCTACCAAGTCCGCACCTACGGGTGCCAGATGAACGTGCACGACTCCGAGCGGCTGAGCGGGTCGCTCCAGGCTGCCGGGTACGTCGCTGCCGACGGCGAGCAGGCGGACGTGGTCGTCATCAACACGTGCGCCGTGCGCGAGAACGCCGACAACCGTCTGTACGGCAACCTCGGGCAGCTCGCGGGCATCAAGCGCGAGCACCCCGGCATGCAGATCGCAGTCGGCGGGTGCCTGGCGCAGAAGGACAAGAACGTCATCCTCGAGAAGGCGCCGTGGGTGGACGTCGTCTTCGGGACGCACAACATGGGGTCGCTGCCGACGCTGCTCGAGCGTGCCCGGCACAACGACGAAGCGCAGATCGAGATCCTCGAGTCGCTCGACGTCTTCCCGTCGACCCTCCCGACCAAGCGCGACTCGACGCACAGTGGCTGGGTGTCGATCTCGGTCGGCTGCAACAACACCTGCACGTTCTGCATCGTGCCGTCGCTGCGCGGCAAGGAGAAGGACCGCCGCCCGGGTGACGTGCTCGCCGAGATCCAGGCACTCGTCGACGACGGCGCGATCGAGGTCACCCTGCTCGGGCAGAACGTCAACTCGTACGGCGTCGAGTTCGGGGACCGCCAGGCGTTCGGCAAGCTGCTCCGTGCCGCCGGCCAGATCGCGGGCCTCGAGCGGGTCCGGTTCACCAGCCCGCACCCCGCCGCCTTCACGGACGACGTCATCGACGCGATGGCCGAGACGCCGAACGTGATGCCCCAGCTGCACATGCCGCTCCAGTCCGGGTCGGACCGCGTCCTCAAGGCGATGCGCCGCAGCTACCGGAGCGAACGCTTCCTCGGCATCCTCGACCGCGTCCGGGCGAAGATCCCGCACGCGGCGATCTCGACGGACATCATCGTCGGCTTCCCCGGCGAGACCGACGCGGACTTCGAGGACACCCTGCGCGTCGTGGAGCAGTCGCGGTTCGCCTCGGCGTTCACGTTCCAGTACTCGATCCGGCCGGGGACGCCCGCGGCGACGATGGACGAGCAGCTGCCGAAGCACGTCGTGCAGGAACGGTACGAGCGGCTCGTCGCCCTGCAGGAGCACATCACGGCAGAAGAGAACGCGAAGCAGGTCGGGCGTACGGTCCAGGTCCTCGTCGCCACCGGTGAGGGCAAGAAGGACGACGCCACGCACCGGCTGTCGGGCCGCGCCGAGGACTCCCGACTCGTGCACTTCTCGGTGCCGGGCGGATCGGACGTGCCGCGCCCCGGGGACGTCGTCACCGTCGAGGTCACCCGCTCGGCCCCGCACTTCCTGATCGCCGACGGGGACGCACCGTTGCGGATCCGCCGGACCCGCGCGGGCGACGCGTGGGACCGTGCCCAGGCGGAGAGCTGCGGCGTCCCGACGCCGGCACCCGTCGGGGCCGCCGACGGCCCGCGGCCGGTGTCGCTCGGTCTGCCCAGCATCCGTGTCGGCCGCTGACGAGGAGCGCGCCGGCGGCGGCGACCTGATCGCGGTCGTCGGGGCGACCGGCACCGGCAAGTCCGACCTCGGCATCGCGATCGCCGAACGCCTCCGCGCCGCGGGCCGCCCCGCCGAGATCGTCAACGCCGACGCCATGCAGCTCTACCGCGGCATGGACATCGGCACCGCGAAGCTCAGCGTCGAGGAGCGCCGGGGCATCCCGCACCACCAGCTCGACGTGCTCGACGTCACGGACGAGGCCAGTGTCGCCGCCTACCAGCGTGATGCGCGGGCGGAGATCGAGGCCATCCACGGCCGCGGGAACGTCGCCCTGCTCGTCGGCGGCAGCGGGCTGTACGTCTCGGCCGTGCTCTTCGACCTCGCGTTCCCCGGGACCGACCCCGAGCTCCGCGCCCACCTCGAGCGCGAGCACGAGGAACTCGGGCCGGGCATCCTGCTGGAACGACTCCGCGGTCTGGACCCGGCGGCCGCGGCGACCATCGACGCACGCAACCCGCGGAGGTTGATCCGTGCACTCGAGATCGCGAGCCGATCCGAGGTGGTCACGCCGAGCCTCCCGTCCGCGCCCCGCGCCTGGCGACCCGCTCGGATCCTGCACCTGCACCGCGAACGAGCGCAGCTCGTCGCCGCGCTGCACGAGCGCGCGGCGCGCATGTTCGACGCCGGTCTCGTGGAGGAGGTCCGTGGGCTGCGCGAGCAGGGCCTCGAGTCGGGGCGGACCGCGCGGGCGGCGATCGGGTACTCGCAGGCGCTCGAGGTGCTCCGCGGGGATGCGACCGTCGACCAGGCGGTGGAGGCGACGGGCATCGCGACGCGCAAGTACGCCCGCCGGCAGGTGTCGTGGTTCCGGCGGTACGCCGACGCGGAGCTCCTCGACGTCACCGGCGCGGACCGGGCTGCGCTGACAGCGGCTGCCCGTAGGATCGTCCCGTGACCGAGCTGCACTTCACCAAGGGCCAGGGGACCGGCAACGACTTCGTCCTGTTCGCCGACCCCGACGCGTCGGTCGACCTGACCCCCGAGCGGATCCGCGCCATCGCCGACCGCCGGTTCGGTGTCGGCGGCGACGGCGTCATCCGGGCAGTCCGGTCCGATGCGCTGCCGGAAGGGCAGGCGCTCGTCGCCGAGGACCCCGCGGCGACCTGGTTCATGGACTACCACAACGCCGACGGCACGGTCGCCGAGATGTGCGGGAACGGCATCCGCGTGTTCGCGCGCTACCTCACGGAGTCCGGGCTCGTCGACCTGACCCCCGGCGAGACCCTGACGGTCGGCAGCCGCAAGGGACTCGTCGACATCCAGCGGACGACCAACGGCTTCTCCGCCGACCTCGGGCGCTGGGGGCTCGGCATCGAGGGCGGCGGCGCGGACGACGTGCTCGTGCGGGCGAAGAACCTCGACGGAGCACGCCCCGGGCTCGGCATCGACGTCGGCAACCCCCACGTGGTGGTCGCCGTCGCGACCGAGGACGAACTCGCCGAGGTCGACCTCACGTACGTGCCGGTGCTCGACCCGGTGCCCGCGGCCGGAGCGAACGTCGAGTTCGTGCTGCCGGGCGACCCGCTCGTGCAGGACGGCGTCGGTCAGATCACGATGCGCGTCCACGAGCGCGGCAGCGGCGAGACCCTGTCGTGCGGCACCGGGGCCGTCGCCGCGGCCCTCGCGACGCGGTACTGGGCGGGCAACGGGGCGCCGGACACGTGGCGCGTGCGCGTGCCGGGTGGGGTCGTCACGGCGCGCATCTTCGCGGCGGAGGACGGCGAGCACGTCGCGTTGTCCGGGCCGGCGGAACTCGTGTTCTCCGGTGACCTGACGGTCTGACCCGGGCTGGGCTCCGGCCAGGAGGCGCGGTTCGGCGCGCCGACGCTCGTCACGTGGGTCGCGCCTCCTGGCCACTGCCGTGGTGCGGACGGGCGGGCTGGTCGCTCGCGCTGGCCGCGTTGCCCGGTAGCGGCGCGCTGGCTGCGCTGCGCGCCGGCCGGTCGCGGCGCGCTGGCTGCGCTGCGCGCTGGCCGCGCTGGCTGCGCTGCGCGCTGGCCGCGCTGGCTGGCTGCGGCCCGGTGGCCGCGCTGCCCGGTCGCGTGACGTGTCGAACCACGTTCCCGACATCGAAC